>NZ_JAEX01000015.1 GCF_000519125.1 Desulfocurvus vexinensis DSM 17965 | reverse complement strand
GACAGCTCGCTGATCTCGGCGGCGGCGGACCCGCTGCGCTCGGCCAGCTTGCGCACCTCGGCGGCGACCACGGCGAAGCCCTTGCCGTGCTCGCCCGCGCGCGCGGCCTCGATGGCGGCGTTGAGCGCCAGCAAATTGGTCTGGCGCGCGATCTCCTCGATGATGGTAATCTTCGTGGCTATTTCCTTCATGGCGTGCACGGTCTGGGTCACCGCCTGGCCGCCCTGGGCCGTGTCCTCGGCGGCCTGCTGGGCCATCTTGCCGGTCTGGCGCGCGTTCTCGGCGTTCTGGCGGATGTTGGCCGTCATCTGCTCCATGGACGAGGAGACCTCTTCCACGCTGGCGGCCTGCTCCGTGGCGCCCTGGGACAGGCTCTCCGACGAGGCCGACAGCTCCTGCGAGCCCGAGCTGACGTTGTCCGTGGCGGCCTGGACCTCGGCGACGATGCCGCGCAGCTTCTGGCCCATCTCGCGCATGGACTGGGCCAGCCGCCCGATCTCGTCGCGGCTGTTCACGTCCACGTCGGCGGTCAGGTCGCCCCCGGCGAAGGACTCGGCCATGGCCATGCCCTTGCGCACCGGGCCGATGATGCCCCGGGCGATGATGAAGGCCAGGGCCGCGCCCAGGGGGAAGGCCACGGCCATGAGGATGACCACCGCCCGGCGCGTGGCGTCGGCGGCGTGCAGCATCTGCTCGTCGGTCATGATGCTGGCCCGCACGGTCTCCTGGGTCTTGCCCAGCAGTTCCTGGACCTTGCGCAGGCTGGGCTTGGTCTGCCCCGCGTAGATATCCAGGGCCTGCTGGCGCCGGGCCATGCGTGCGTCGTGCCAGGCGATGAGCTCGTCGATGGCCGCCAGGGTGGCCCGGGCGTGGGCCGTGGACGTTTCGGCGAAATACGCGCTGGCCTGGGCGCGCTGGCCCTGGGCCAGCAGGGCGTTGATGCGCGTCACGGACTGGTGCAGGGCCCGGTGCGGTTCGAGGATGGGCTCCACATGGGCGCGCAGCTCGGGCTCGCGGTTCATGGCCTGGGCCAGCTCCGGGGAGCCGAGCCAGCGGCCCAGGTCGCACAGGGCGCTGTCCTCCTGCACGGCGGCGCGGGTGGCCGCCGGGTCGGCGAACACGCGCAGCACGGCGTTCATCCACGCCACATGGTCGGTCTTCTTCTCGCGCAGGAAGGCCCCCAGGGCCGGGTCCACCGTCACGAAGCTCTCGCGGATGTGCGCGGCGGACTCGTGCAGCTCGCGGTGCGGTTCCTCCACCTCGGCCAGCAGCGGCGCGATCTGCGGCACCAGGCGCTCGGCCTCCTTGCGGCCCTCGCCGTAGTACCATTTGCCGAAGGCACACTGGGTGGGGTCGAGCTGCACCGCCAGCTCGGTGACCTCGTCGTCGGTGAGGTACGCCGCCACGTGCTCGGCCCAGACGAGGTGGTCCACCACGCGCTGGGTGAACTCGCCGCGCAGCCGGTTGCCGCCGATGACCTCCTCCGCGTTGCCCACGATGCCGCCGATGCCCACGATGGCCCACGTGCCCACCCCGGCCAGCAGCGCCAGCACCAGGCCGAAGCCCACCGTGAATTTCCCGCCCAGCCGCAAATCCCGCCAATTCATGATGCCCCCCTCCAGGCTGGCCCTCCGGCCGAAAAGCTCTGGAGGGCGTCGAATTGTGCATTATTGCGCGAACAACGGCCGCGAGTCAAACCATAATAAAAGACTAGGGGTATGCGCGATCGTGCGGATTGGGGGAACCGGGGCGGGCGGACAGGACGTTGCGAGACCGCAGGAGCGGCGGCGGAAGTGTGGCCGGGGAGGCGGCGGACCCGGGCCGGGTGTCGCGGCGGCGGGCCTCCCGTCCCGCCGCCGCATCCCGCAACCGGGGAGGCTTCTACAGGCCGAAGTACCGGCAGCCCGCCACCACACCCATGCCCACGGCAACGGTGCCGAAAAAGCTGCGGGTGAGGATGGCCGTGGCAAAGGCCGGAACGGCGGCCAGCAGAAAGATGTTGCCCGCATCGACGCGCAGGACGCCGTCGTCCAGCAGCACGCCCTGGGCCAGCATGGCCGAGAGCACCGCCGTGGGCACGAAACTCAGGAAGCGGCGCAGGCCCGGGTGCAGCTCGCGCGAGGCCAGGGCCAGCAGGGGCAGGGCCCGGGGCAGGTAGGTCACCCCGGCCATGGCCGCGATGGTCACGAAAATCAGCGTCTGGTCCATGCCGACACTCCCGCGCCCAGGCCCGCAGCACCCAGGGTAGCCAGGATCACGCTCCACTGCCCGGCCCCGGCGTGGTGCAGCCACAGGGCCAGCCCTGCGGCGGCCAGCCCCGCCAGCACATGCACCGCCCCGCGCACCTGACCGACCACCAGGGCGATGAACATGGCCGGAAGGGCGTAGTCCAGCCCCAGGGGCCGCACGTCGGCCACCGCCGCGCTGGCCGCCACGCCGAGCACCGTACCCGCCACCCAGGCTGCCTGGGCCACGGCGTTGATGCACAGGGTTTCGCCGACCCCGGCCTCGCCACGCACGAAGCGCAGGCTGTGCAGGGCGAAGGTCTCGTCGGTGAGCTGGAAGCCGAACCAGGCCAGCCGGGACGCGGGCCAGCCGCGCAGGTGCGGCGCCAGGGACGCGGCCATGAGCACATGGCGCAGGTTGACCACGAAGGTCGTGGCCGCAACGGACAGCGGCGAGGCCCCGGCGGCCAGCAGGCCCACGGCGATGAGCTGCGCCGAGCCCGCGAAGACCAGCACGGACATGAGCACCGTGTTCAGCGGCGACAGCCCGGTCTTGAGGGCCAGCACCCCGTAAGCGAAGCCCACGGGCAGGTAGCCCAGCACCACGGGCGCCGTCTGGCGCAGGGCCCCGGTCAGGGCCGGGGGCGCCCAGCGCGCCCTGTCCATGGTCGGCATCCGCACATCCATCCCCTTGCAGCCTCCCGCGCGGCCCGGCCCCGGCACCCGGGGCCTCCGGCCACGTCGAGGCTTGATTCCAGCACGGGTTCTGTTATCAGAACAGATACAGTTCACCAGAAAAACAACCATAACAGTTTGGAGCCCCCCATGCCCCCCCGCGCGGGAAGCGACGGCTTCCGCTACCAGACCGTGGAGCGCCACGTGCGCGAGCTCATCGAGACCGGGGCCCTGGCCCCGGGCAGCAGGCTGCCCTCCCTGCGCACCCTGGCCGCGCGGATGCACGCCAGCATCTCGACCATCAGCCAGGCCTACCTGGAACTGGAGGCGCGCGGGCTGGTGGAGTCGCGCCCGCGCTCGGGGTTTTTCGTGCGCCAGGCCCGGCGGCGCCTGCGCCCGCCCGGGGCCGGGCCCGCGCCCTGCGGCCCGCGCGCCGTGACGCGCAGCGGGCTCATCGGCACGGTGCTCGAATCCGTGGGCGACCCCCGGCTGACCCCGCTGGGCATCATCTGCCCGGCAAGCGAGCTGCTGCCCGCCCGGCAGCTGGCGCGGATCATGGCCGAGGTTGTCCGCCAGGCCCCGGAGGCGGCCCTGCAATACAGCCCCATCCAGGGCCACCCGGACCTGCGCCGCCAGCTGGCCGTGCTCGGCCTGGAGGCGGGCGCGGCCTTCGGGCCCGACGAGGTGCTGGTGACCCAGGGCGCCATGGAGGCGCTCTACATCGCCCTGCGCGCCGTGACCCGGCCTGGCGACACGGTGCTCGTGCAGTCGCCGACCTATTTTTGTTTCCTGCAGCTGCTGGAAAACCTGCGCCTGCGGGTGGTGGAGGTGCCCTCGCGGCCCGAGGGCGGCGTGGGCCCCGCCGACATCCGCGCGGCCCTGGAGCGCTTCGAGATCGCGGCCTGCATCCTGTCGGCCAACTTCAACAACCCCGACGGCGCGCTGATGCCCGGCCCGGCCAAGGCCGAGGTGGTGGACATGCTGGCCCGGCGGGGCGTGCCGCTCATCGAGGACGACGTGTCCGGCGACCTGCACTTCGGCCCGCACCGGCCCGAGCCCCTCAAGCACTACGACCGCGCGGGCGGAGTCATCCTGTGCTCGTCGTTCTCCAAGACCATCTGCCCCGGCTACCGCCTGGGCTGGATGGTGCCGGGCCGGGCCCTGGCCAAGGCCCTGGAGATCAAGGCCACCACCAACGTCTGCAACCCGGTGCCCACGCAGATGGCCGTGGCGGCCTACCTGCGGCGCGGGCTGTACGAGCGCCACCTGCGCGCCCTGCGCAAGGCCATGGAAACCCAGCGCGACACCATGCTGCACCACATCGGCCTGCATTTTCCCGAGCAGACGCGCGCAACCCGCCCCGGGGGCGGGGCCGTGCTGTGGCTGGAGCTGCCGCGCCAGGTGGACGGGGTGGATCTGTTCTACAGGGCGCGCGAGCGCGGCATCGGCATCGCCCCGGGGTCCATCTTCTCGACCCTGGACCGCTTCCGCAACTTCATCCGCCTGTCCACGGGCGGGGTCTGGAACCAGGACCTGGCCCGGGGCATCGCCGCCGTGGGCGCCATGGCCGCCGAGATGGCCGCCGCCCCCGGCCCGGCCCCTCAGTCCTGAAGGCTGCGGCCCGCAGCCGTGGGCACCTGGACCTTGATGCGCACCCCGCGCCCGGGCTGGGCGGACACGTCCAGCCAGCCGCCCAGCAGCCCGGCGCGCTCCTCCATGCTGCGCAGGCCCATGCACCGCCGCCCGCCCCCGGGCGGGGCCGCCGGGTCGAAGCCCCGGCCATTGTCGGTGACACTCAGGATCACCCACGGGTGCGAGGCCACCAGGCGCACCTCGGCCCGGTCGGCTCCGGAGTGCTTCTCCACGTTGTGCAGGGCCTCCTGGGTCAGGCGGTAGAGGTTGATCTGCGCCTCGGGGGCCAGGGTCACGCCGTCCATGCCCGCGGCCATGAACTGCGCGCGAATGCCCGTGCGCTCGGTGAATTCGCGGCAGTACTGCTCCAGGGTGCGCACCAGCCCGAGCTCGTCCAGGGCCGAGGGCCGCAGGTCGTAGGCCATGTCGCGCACGGCGCCGATGCACTCCTGCAAGCGGGCCGAAAACTCCCCGGCCCGGCGGCGCAGCTCGGGCGAGGCGTCGGGGTGCCCGTCGAAGAGCACGCCCGCGGCGATCTTGAGCGACGACAGGGTCTGGGCCACACCGTCGTGCAGGTCGCGGGCGATGCGTCCGCGCTCGCGCTCCTGGGTGCGCATCAACTCCTGGGACAGGTGGCGGATCTGCTCGCGGGCGTTCTTCACGTCGGTGAAGTCTTCCAGCACGCCGTTGACGTAGACCAGCTCGCCCCGGGGGCCGTAGACCGCGCGCCCGCCCAGGCGCGCCCAGATGATGCCCCCGTCCTTGCGCCGCAGGCGTGTCTCGAACTGGAGCACCTCGCCCTCGGCCTGCAGGCGCCCGTAGAAGCGGGCCCGGTCGTCGGGGTCCACGAACAGGCGCGTGGGCACGCCGCTCACGGCGCGCAGCAGTTCGTCGGGGTTCTCGTAGCCCAGCACGCGGGCCATGGCCCGGTTAACGTTGAGGAACACGCCCTCGGGGGTGCTCTGGTAGATGCCCTCCACGGCGCTCTCGAAGATGCTGCGGTACTTCTCGCGCGCCTCGTGCAGGTGCTCCTGGTTGCGCCCCAGCTCGGCGGTCATGGCGTTGAAGGCCCGGCCCAGCTCGCCGAACTCGTCGTCGCTGGGCATGCGCACCACATGGCGCAGATCCCCGCGCGACACGGCCTCGGTGGCCTCGAGCAGGCTGCGCACGGGCCGCAGCAGCCGGCGCACCAGGAACCACATCACCAGCAGGGAGGAGCCCAGGGTCACGGCCACCGCCGAGAAGGGATGGCTCACGGCGATGGCGCGGACCTCGCGGTCCAGGGCCAGTCGGGTGTCGTCCACCGGGGCCAGCACCTCGTCCAGGGGCACCAGCTCGGCCAGGCTCCAGCCCGGCGCGCGCAGGGGGTGGAACGCCGCCAGATGGACCCGCCCCGCGATGCGCACCCGGCGGGCGCCCTGCCCGCCCGCGACCATGGCCTCGGCCAGGGCGCGCACCTCGGGTTCCGTGGACTGCGTCAGCTTGCAGTCCAGGGGCTGCCCGCGCTCCAGCTGCTCGCGCCCGGCGTCGCCCAGGCCCAGGTCCGCCGCCCTGTCCAGGGGCAGGGCGATGACCGAGCCCCCGCGCGCCAGCAGGATGCCGAAGCCCCGGGTCGCGGTGGGCCGCTCCATGTCGGGCGCGTCTGCGGGCCGGTCGCGCAGCACCTCGCGGACCATGTTGTCCAGCGAGAAGTCCAGCCCGGTCACGCCCTGGAAGCGGCCGTCGGCGGTGTAGAAGGGCGTGGCCACGGTGACCACCAGCCCCTGGCCCACGGTGTCCTGGTACACATCGCTCCACCGGGTGGCGCCGGTGGGGTTGTGCTCCGGGGTGCCCAGCAGGAAGCAGGGGTCCGTGCGGCAGTCGAACTCCCAGCGCGGGGCCATGCGCTCCACCAGATGCACGTTGGGGAAATAGCGGAGCACCGTGTCGTCGAGCATCAGCCACGCGGCAGCCGCGCCGGGGCTGGTGAGCATGGCCGAGGCCAGGGACTTGTCCAGGTGCGACACGGCGTTGATCCGCTGGCGGGTCGCGGGGCCGATGCTGTCCGCCCCCCAGTAGACCGAGGACACCAGGGCCTGGTCCGGGTTGGAGAAGATGCCCTTGTCGGCGTGGAAGGTGAAGGACTCCTCGCCCCAGGCGCCCCGGGTGCCGAACAGGTCGATGTGCTCCAGGTGGTAGGCCCCGCGCTCGGCCAGGCTGCGGGTGGTGGCCGCCGCGTTCTGGAACAGGGTCTCGTGGCGCAGGGCCCGCTCGCGCACCAGGCCGAAGAGCGCCCGCCGCGCCTGGTCCTCCACGCCCTGGGCGCTGATGTCCACGGAAAAATCGCCCAGGCGGTGCAGCGCGCGCACGGACAGCAAGGCCATGAGCAGCACGGCCAGGGCTACGGACCCCAGCGCCATCAGCATGATGCCCCTGCCCAGCGAGGAACGCAGAAACTGTTTCACCCGGCCTCCTGTCTTCTGCCTGACCCCGGCTCCGCCAGGGCCACACGCATCTTCCCCCGGGCGCGGCCTTTGGTCAACAGCCGCCAGGCCGCCTGGACAACGCCGGGCCCCGCCTGTACCCTGGGGACCGCACCGCGTGCCCGCCGGGCGCCGAGGAGTCCGCCATGCCCGTCCGCTGCCCCTGGGCCCAGAGCCCCGCCGAGATGACGGCCTACCACGACACCGAATGGGGCGTGCCCCTGCACGACGACCGCCGCCATTTCGAATTCCTGTGCCTGGAAAGCGCCCAGGCCGGGCTGTCCTGGCTGACCATCCTGCGCCGCCGCGAGGGCTACCGCGCGGCCTTCGCGGGCTTCGACCCCCAGGCCGTGGCCCGCTTCGACGCCGGCCAGAAGGCCGCCCTGCTGGCCGATGCGCGCATCATCCGCAACCGCGCCAAGATCGACGCCGCCGTGCACAACGCGGGGCGCTTCCTGGACATCCAGGCCGCCTTCGGCTCCTTCGACGCCTACATCTGGCGCTTCGTGGACGGGCGGCCCGTGCAGGGCGACCGCAGCGACCGCAACCCGCCGCCCGCCACCACCCCGGCCTCCGAGGCCCTGGCCCGCGACCTGAAGGCCCGGGGCTTCAAGTTCCTGGGCCCGACCACGGTCTACGCCCACATGCAGGCCGCCGGGCTGGTCAACGACCACCTGGCGGACTGCTTCCGCCACGCGCAGTGCGCGGCCCTGGGGGCTGCGGCGGCGAAAGGACGCTAGCGGGCCGTTGAAAAATTCCTTTTCCCGGGCCGCCCGAAATGATGAGATGGCGGCGCGCCGCAACCCAGGGTCGGCGCGTGGTGCAACAGGCGCGCGGGCTCTGGTTGTGCGGGCGGCGCGGCAGCGCCCCGTTCCGCAGCCGCCCGCCAGGCCGGGCGTCCCTTTCCCCCGCTGGTATGGGGCTTCACCCTCTTCATAATGCAAGGAGTACCGTCATGAAGGAAGTCCGCGACAAGGCGCGTGAACTGATGAAAGGCTACTGCCGGGTCTGCCCCGTGTGCGACGGACGGGCCTGCGCGGGCGAGGTGCCCGGCATGGGCGGCCTGGGCTCGGGCGCGGCCTTCAAGGACAATCTCGCCGCCCTGGCGGCCCACAAGCTGCGCATGCGCCTGGTGCACGGCGCCGTGGCGCCGGACACGTCCACCCAGGTCCTGGGCCTGCACCTGGACATCCCCGTGCTGGCCGCGCCCATCGGCGGCGTGTCCTTCAACATGGGCGGCAAGGTCGAGGAGGCCGACTACATCGCGGCCAAGCTGGAAGCCTGCGTGCAGGAGGGCATCGTGGGCTGCACCGGCGACGGCGTGCCCGACTTCATCCACCAGGCCGGTTTCGCGGCCATCCACAAGGTCGGCGGGCAGGCCATCCCCTTCATCAAGCCCTGGGAGGACGCCGAATTCGACGCCAAGCTGGCCAAGGCCGAGGCCACAGGCGCCACGGTCTTCGGCATGGACATCGACGCCGCAGGGCTCGTGACCCTGGCCAAGATGGGCCGCCCCGTGTCGCCCAAGACGCCGGAAAAACTGGCCGCCATCGTCGAGAAGGTGCCCGGCAAGTTCGTGCTCAAGGGCGTGATGACCGTGGAAGACGCCCGCCTGGCCCTGGAGGCCGGGGTGGACGCCATCGTGGTCTCCAACCACGGCGGGCGCGTGCTGGAGCACGCCCAGGGCTCGGCCCGCGTGCTGCCCGAAATCGCGGCCTTCGTGGGCGGGCGCATGGCCGTGCTGGCCGACGGCGGCGTGCGCTCGGGCGCCGATGTGCTCAAGATGCTGGCCCTGGGCGCCGACGCGGTGCTCATTGGCCGCCCGTTCAGCGTGGCGGTCATGGGCGGGCTCAAGGACGGCGCGGCGCAGTACATCCGCCAGCTCAAGTCCGAGCTGACCTCGGCCATGGTGCTCACGGGCTGCGCCAACGTGGCCGACGCCGGGCCGGGCATCCTGGCCCCCGCCGGGCGCTGACCCGGGCCGGGCCCGGGCCGGACCCAAAAACGCAGGGGCGGCCCCACAGGGCCGCCCCTTTGCGCGCCCCCGCCAGGCGCGCGCCCTGCGCCCGGGCGGACAGGCCGGACCGGGCGGCAACAACCGGCCCTCAGCGCTCCAGGCGCACGCGGGCCACCTGCGGCGCGCCGCGCTGCACGGTGCGCGCGTAGCGCACCGCCGGGTGGCCGAAGGTCATGCAGTAGCCCGGGCAGTGGTCCGCCGGGATGCCCATGGCCGCGCGCAGGTCCGGGGCGATCTCGGTCAGCGCCCAGTGGGCCAGGCCGTTCCACAGCGTGCCCAGGCCCAGGCCCGTGGCCACGAGGTCGAAGGTGGCCAGGGCGATGTGGCAGTCCACCTCGGGGCTGGGGCCGTCCGCCGGGCTGGTGGCGATGAGCAGGTGCGGCGCGCGGCGGAAGATCACGTCCACGCCCTTGTCGGCCCACAGCTCGGCGAAGCGGGCGAAGAATTCCAGGCGCGGCGGCAGCGTTCCGGCCCGGGCCGCCGCCCCGATGGCCGCCAGGCACCGCTCGCGCAGCAGGGCCAGCTGCTGCGGGTCGTCCACCACGGTCAGCCGCAGGGCGCGGTTGTTCACGCCCGTGGGCGCGTGGCCGACCACGTGCAGCAGGCGCTCCAGCAGCTGCGGGGCCACGGGCTCGTCCGTATAGCGGCGCACGCTGCGCCGGCCCATGACCAGGGCTTCCAGGCGCTCCGGCCTCGGCCAGGCCCCGGCCAGGTCCTGGCTGCGCTCCGGGTCCAGCCCCATGACGGACAGCGCCCCCGTGGGGCACACGGCCAGGCAGTGCTGGCAGCCGATGCACTGCCCCTCGCGCCCCGCAGCCGGGACCGGGAACCCGTCGTCCGTGGCGATGCACAGGTAGGGGCAGTCGGCGGCGCACTCGCCGCACAGGATGCACTTGCCGGGGTCGATGCGCAGGTCGAGCATGGGCACTCCTTGGGTGAATGGAAACGGGCGCAGCTTTATGCATAGCACGGCGCGGCGCGGCGCAAAAGCCCCCCGGGCTCAGGGCGGGGCTGTGGCGAAGAAAGGCCGCCCCGCCAGCCAGTCCGCCGCGCACTGCGCCACCCCGCGCGCCTGCATCAGGCCCACGGCGCGGGTCATGACCAGGTACCCGGCCTCCAGGCCCAGGGCGGCGGAGCCTTCCAGCAGGCCCTCCTGCACGGCCCCGGCCAGCTCGCGCTGCAGGGCGTAGCTGGGGATGGGCGCCAGGGGATCGCGCAGCTCCACGCTCAGGCGGCAGGCCTCCACGCTCACGGAGTTCCAGCCCCGGCAGGCCAGGGGCCGGGCCGCGTGCACCGCGCAGGCCCCGTCGCGCAAGAAGGCGCACGGCGTCAGGTGGCGCACGTCGCCCAGCTGGCGCCGGGTCAGGCCCCGGATGACCCCCAGCAGCTGCTGCACGCGCCCCGCGGCCTCGTCGCGCTCGGCGGGGCCGAAGCGTTCGAGCACGTGCAGGCCCAGGTACACGGCCTCGGGCGGGGTCAGGGAGACCTGGTTGTAGCAGCAGTGCAGGCAGCCCCGGGCGCAGGCCACGGGCGGGTCGAAGTCCAGGTCGTGGAGCACGTCGTCCAGGGTCGCGTAGGCCTGCTGGACCACCTCGCAGACCCCGCGCACCCCGGGGCCCGATTCCAGGGCCCGGGCCAGGGCCCCGGCGCAGCCCTCGCGCAGGCGGCGCGACAGCGCCTCCTGGGCCGGGGTCAGCCCTCCGGCGGGCTCCGCCAGAACCGGAAGCCCGGGCCGCAGCCCGCCCGCCGGGCGCCGCACGCCCACCCTGCCCCCTCGCACCGAACGCCTGGACCGAGAACCCATGCCGCACCCCGCAGGGGAAGATTGGGTCACGGCCAGCGGGCAGTGTCCCAGGAAAGCCTTTAGGGCATTGCCGGGGCCCTGCGCAACAGGTTTTCGCGCCGCCGGGGCGGGCGGCGTCCCGCTAGCCCAGCCGCCGCCGGAAGAACCAGGAGGACAGGCCCAGGGTGACCACGGCGATGGGCACCAGGGGCCAGACCACCTCCAGGACCATGCCCAGGGACATGCCCTTGAGCAGCACCCCGCGCACGGCCACCAGGAAATAGCGCAGCGGGTTGGCCTGGGAGATGAGTTGCAGCAGTTCGGGCATGGTCTCGATGGGCGTGGCGAAGCCCGACAGGAGCATGGAGGGAATCATGAAGGTGAAGGTGCCCAGGATGGCCTGCTGCTGCGTCTTGCACAGCGAGGAGATGAACAGCCCCACCCCGACCACGGAGAGCAGGAACAGGAACTGCGCCAGCAACAGCACCGGGAACGCCCCCAGGAAGGGAATACGGAACAGCACGATGGCCGCGGCCACGATGAGCTGGCCCTCGGCCAGGCCCAGGATCATGGCCGGGATGGTCTTGCCCGCCAGGATCTCGCGCGGGGACAGCGGCGTGACCAGGATCTGGTCGAAGGTGCCCATCTCGCGCTCGCGGGCCACGGAAAGCGAGGTCACGATGAGCCCCACCACCATGGTCAGCATGCCGATGAGGTTGGGCACCGTGAACCACAGGTAGTCGAGGTTGGGGTTGAACCACGCGCGCACCATCAGCCGCGCCGGGGGCCCGGCCTCGCCGCGCGCCTGGGCTAGGTCCTGGTTGTAGCCGTCCACGATGGCCTGGACGTAGCCCTGCACGATCTGCGAGGTGTTGGAGCGCCTGCCGTCGAGCAGCAGCTGGGCCGTGGCCGGGCGGAGCGCCGCCACGTCGCGTGAAAAACCCTGGGCCAGCACAAGCACGGCCATGGCCTGCTCGCGCTCCAGCACCGGGGCGACCTGCTGCGCCCCGGCCAGATGGCGCACCCCGCTGAAGTACGGCGCGCCGGAAAAGCGCTGCACCAGCTCCACCGCCGCCGCCCCGCCGTCCTGGTCCAGCACGGCCAATTCCACGGCCTTGACGTCCAGGGTGGCAGCGAAGGCGAAGATGGTCAGCTGCAAAAGCGGCGGCACGATGAGCACGGCGCGGCTCCTGCGGTCGCGCAGCACGGCCAGCAGCTCCTTGAGCACCAGGGCGCGGATGCGGCCAAGCATCAGTCGATCCTCTGGGCCGAGCGCCACAGGGTCAGCCCCAGCAGCACGGCGGCGATGGCCGCCATGCCGCCCATGTTGGGCAGCAGCAGCGGCCAGGCGTCGCCCACCAGGAACAGCGTCTTGAGGCACGACACATAGTAGCGCGCGGCGATGACATGGGACAGAGCGCGCACGGGCCAGGGCATGCCCGCAGGCTCGAACACGTAGCCCGACAGGAAGTAGGCGGGCAGAAACGCCGAGAGGATGGCCACCTGGGCGGCCACGAACTGGCTGCGGGCCACGGTGGAGATGAACAGCCCCAACCCCAGGGCCGAGACCAGGAACACCGCCGAGACCACCGCCAGCGCCCCCAGCGAGCCCCGAAACGGCACGCCGAAGACCACCAGAGTCAGCCCCAGGCAGATGCCCAGGGCGCCCATGCCCAGCAGGAAATACGGCGCCAGCTTGCCCACGAGCATCTCCAGGCGCGTCACCGGGGTGGCCAGCATGGCCTCCATGGTGCCGCGCTCCCATTCGCGGGCCACCACCAGCGCCGTGAGCAGCGCGCCGATGAGGGTCAGGTTGATGGCGATGCCCCCGGGCAGCAGGCTGTTCAGGCTTTGCAGGCCCTGGTTGAACCAGGTGCGCGGGGCCAGGGCCACGGGCGGGGCAAAGGTCGCTCCGGCCTCGCGGGCGCGCTGGGTCGTCCACGTCAGCCAGACGCCCCGGGCGTAGTTCTGCACGAAGCTGGCCGTGTTGGGCTCCGCGCCGTCCACCAGCACCTGGAAGGGCGCCTGGGCGTCGGCCCGGGCCAGGTCGCGGGTGAACGTGCGCGGGATGACCACCACCCCGCGCAGCCCGCCGGTGGTCAGCCGGTCCTGCATCTCGCGCCGGTCGCGCCCCAGCTGGACCACGAAGGACGGCGAGGCCGCGAAGGCCGCGGCCAGGGCGCGCGCCTGGGGCGAGCTGTCCTCGAGCACCACGCCCAGGGGCACCCGCTCGATGTCCAGGTTGGTGGCGAAGCCCGAGAGCAGCGTCAGGAACACGGGCAGCACGAAGCCGATGAGGATGGACGAGGGGTCGCGCACGATCTGCAACCCCTCCTTGCGGGTGATGGCCCATATCCGGCGCAGGGCGGGGCTCACGCGGCCTCCCGCCCGGCCTCGTCGCGCCCGACCAGGGCCACGAAGGCGTCCTCCATGGACGGCTCGGGCAGCTCCGGGCCGCGCACGCCGTCCTTGAGGTCGTCGGGCGAGCCCGAGGCGATGATCCGCCCCCGGTAGACCAGCACGATGCGGTCGCAGTATTCGGCCTCGTCCATGAAATGGGTGGTGACCATCACCGTCACCCCGCGCTCGACCATGCCGTTGATGTGCGTCCAGAACTCGCGGCGGGTGATGGGGTCCACCCCCGAGGTCGGCTCGTCCAGGAACAGCACGGGCGGCTCGTGCATCACCGCGCAGGCCAGGGCCAGGCGCTGCTTGAAGCCCAGGGGCAGTGTGTCGGCGGACGCGCCCAGGTACGGCCCCAGGGCGAAGGTCTCGACCATGCCCTCCACGGCCCGGCGGCGCGCCTCGCGGCCCAGGCCGTAGACCCCGGCGAAGAACTCCAGGTTCTGGCGCACGGACAGCGTGCCGTAGAGGGAAAACTTCTGGGCCATGTAGCCGATGCGCGCCCGGGCCTTGCCGCTGGCCCGCTCCAGGTTCAGGCCGTCCACCAGGGCCTGGCCCGCAGTGGGCCGCAACAGCCCGCACATCATCCTGAAAATGGTGGACTTGCCCGCGCCGTTGGGCCCCAGCAGCCCGAAGACCTCGCCCCGGCGGATGGCGAAGGAAACCTCGCTGGCGGCGGTGAAGTCGCCGAAGCGCTTGGTCAGCTCGCGGGCCTCCACGGCGCTGCCCGGGGCCGGGTCGCGCGGGCGCATGGCCTCGGCCAGGGCCGAGACGCCCCCGGGCCCGCCGCCCAGGGCGTCCACGAAGGCGTCCTCGAAGCGCGGGGCCACGGCGGCCAGGGTCGTCCCGGGCCCGGCGTCCAGGGCCGCCACGTCCGGCAGCGCGGCCCCGGCGGCCAGCACCAGGCGCACGCTGCGGCCCTGGATGACCCCGTCGGCCACCCCGGGCAGCTCCAGGGCCCGGCGCAGCACGGCCCGGCGTGCGCCCCGCACGCCGCGCAGGGCGAAGCAGCGCCCGGCCACGCGCGCGGTCAGCTCGCTGGGCGGGCCAAAGAAGAGCTGGCGGCCCTGGGAGAGCAGCAGCACCCGGTCGCAGCCCTCGGCCTCGTCCAGGTACGAGGTGCTCCAGACCACGCCCATGCCCTGGTCCGCCAGCTCGCGGACCATGCGCCACAGCTCGCGGCGCGAGATGGGGTCCACACCCACGCTGGGCTCGTCGAGCAGGAGCAGCTCGGGGCGGCGGACCATGGCGCAGGCCAGCCCGAGCTTCTGCTTCATGCCGCCCGACAGCCGCCCGGCCAGGCGCGCGGTGAACGGCGCAAGGCCCGTGAAGGCCAGCAGCCGGGCGAACACGGCGGGGCGCTCGGCCCCGGGCAGGCCGCGCACCTCGGCGTACAGCCGCAGATTCTCGGCCACGGTGAGGTCCTCGTAGAGCCCGAACTTCTGGGGCATGTAGCCCAGGTGTGCGTGGATGGCCTCGGCCTCGCGCCCGGGGTCGCGGCCCAGCACGGCCACCTGCCCGCCGCTGCGCCCCAGCAGCCCGGCCAGGATGCGCAGCAGCGTGGTCTTGCCCGCGCCGTCGGGGCCCACCAGCCCGGTGATCATGCCCGGCTCCACCCGGGCGCTCACGCCGTCCAGGGCCAGGGCCGCGCCCGGGCCGAAGGCCTTGGTCAGCCCGGCGACCTCCACCAGCGCGGCGCTCATGGCCGGGCGGCGTCCGGGTCGCGCGGGGTGACGGTGACGGGCATGCCCTGGCGCAGGCCCTGGTCGGCCTCGTCCACGACGATGCGCAGGCGGTAGACCAGGTCCGTACGCAGGGCCTCGGTCTCCACGCTCTTGGGCGTGAACTCGGCCACCGGGGAGATGAAGCCCACCCGGCCCGTGTAGGGCTGGTCCGGGCGGCTGTCGGTGGTCACGTTCATGGCCATGCCGGGCTGGATGAGCCCCAGTTGCGGCTCGGGCACATAGGCCCGCACCCAGACGGGGCGGTCCAGGGAGAGCACCAGCACCACGGCCCCGGCCCCGACCATGGCCCCGGGCTCGCGCACCCGCGAAAGCACCGTGCCCCGGGCCGGGGCCACCAGCGCCGTGTCGGCCAGGTCGGTCCGCGCGGCGGCCACGGCGGCCTCGGCGGCGCGCAGGGTGGCCTCGGCGGCCTGCACGTCCTCGGTGCGGAAGCCCGCCACCTGGAGGCGCAGGGCCTTGCGCGCCGCGTCCAGCTCGGCGGCCAGGGCGTCGCGCGCGGCCAGGGCGTCCTCGCGGTCCTGGGCGGAAATGACCCCGCCCTGGAACAGCTCCTGGCGGCGGCGGGCCACGCGCTCGGCGTTGTCGGCCTGGGCCTGCACCTGGGCCACCCGGGCCCGGGCCTGGGCCACCTCCTCGCTGCGGTATCCGGCGTGCAGCTTGTCCAGGGCCGCCCGGGCGGCGTCGCGCTCGGCCTCGGCCCGGGCCAGGGCGTTGCGGTAGGGCTCGGCGTCCAGCACGGCCAGCACGGCCCCGGCGTCCACGGCGTCGCCCTCCTCCACGCGGACCTCGGCCAGCAGCCCCGGCACGCGCGGGGCGAGCTGCACCTCGCGGATGTCCACGTTGCCATACAGACGCAGGCCTGCGCCCGGGCCCGCACCGCGCCCGGCCAGGAACCACCACAGGCTCGCGCTGGCCGCCAGCACCAGCAGCGCCACAACAACCCGCTTTTTCATGACTTGTCCTCCGTGCAGACAGGGGCACAGGTGTCGGCCAGGGCTTCCACCTGGTCGCAGACGATGCGCGCGATGCACTCCAGGTGCCCGGCGCCGAGCTTGTCGCAGTCCAGGCGGCGCAGGGCCGAGGCCATGGCCATGCGGAAGATAACCAGCTGGCCCATGGTGGCAAAGGCGCGCAGGGCCAGCTCCGTGGAATCCGGCGCGAGCCCGGTGAGCCGGGCCAGCAGCACGCACCACACGGAGTGGACGCGCATCAGGAAGCCTTCGTAGAAGATGGGAAAGGCCGAGGTGGGCGCAATCTGCTCCTGGAGCACGATCTGGCTGAAGCAGCGCGCCTCGCTGGTGCCCAGCATGACGCGCGCCATGTCGCGGACCATGGCCCGCAGGGCCGCCAGCACCACCTCGCGCCCGGCGCCGGGGTCGTGACACACGGCCAGCACCCGGGCCGCGCCCGGGCCGACCTGCCCGAGCATCACGTCCACAATGTGCCGGGCCACGGCGTGGTACAGGCCTTCCTTGCCGCCGAAATGGTAGGGGATGGCCCCCAGATTGACCCCGGCCTCGGCAGCCAGGGCCCGGGTGCTGGTGGCCTCGAAGCCGTGCAGGCCGAACAGCCGCACCCCGGCCTCGATGAGCCGCTGGCGCGTGCCTGCCTCGGGGGCGGCCTGGGCGGCGGCCTTCGGGGAAGCCTTGGGCGCAGCCTGGGAGGCAGCCCTTCGAGGGGCCTGGACGGCGGCCCCGGGGCTGGCCGGGACGGTGGTTTCGGGCTTTGTCATTTTCTTGTCCATATTCTTATGATCCATGCAGGAGCCTTGCCAGCCGGAATCCCAGGGCCGCCCGGGAGGGCACAAGCCACGAAACCCGGCCCACCGCCCGGGCGCCGGGCCCGAGGGACCGGAAGCCGGGGCGCCGCTACGTCCGCTGGCGCCGCAGCGCCATGCGCCACATCCACCACCCCACCCGAGCGTCACGACAGCACACCCGCCGCGCCCGCCAGAGGCGCATTCCGCTCCGGGGCCGGGGACCGGGGACCGGGGACCGGGGGCCTGGACTCGGTCGGGCCACGGTCTCGGCATGTCTTATATTCATACGAATGAATGAATCCTGGCAGGATGTCAAGCCCGCCCTCCCCCGGCTCACGATCCGGCGAGGTGGGCTGCGCAACAACCTGGAATTGCGGGACTTGCGCCCGGAGCCTGCCTCTGCTACCCCCCGCACACCAGCCGCGTCCGTCCCGGGCGGGGCGCAAAGCCGCAGGAGGAACCCATGGACGACATCCTCGCCTGGGCCGAGGCCGACCAGGCCCAGGCCCGCGCGGTGCTGCACAAGACAGGCGTGGTCGCCGCCTGGGAGGGCGTGGGCGCCACGGTGAACCTGGTGGGCTCGCTGCGCACCGGGCTGCTGCTGGGCCACCTGGACATCGACCTGCACATCTACTCCCACCCGCTGCGCATCGGGGACAGCTTCGCGGCCATGGCGCGCATCGCCGCCGCGCCCGGGGTGCTGCGCATGCAGTTCGCCAACCTGCTGCACGCCGAGGACCACTGCCTGGAATGGCACGCCTGGGTCCGCGACGAGGCAGGCCGCGAGTGGCAGCTCGACATGATCCACATGGCCAAGGGCTCGCCGTGGGACGGGTATTTCGAGCGCGTGGCCGAGCGCATCGCCGCGCTGCTGACCCCCGAAACGCGCCGGGCGATCCTGGACATCAAGGCCGCCGTGCCCCCGGGCGAAAAGGTCATGGGCATCGAGATCTACCAGGCCGTGCTGCGCGACGGGGTGCGCGGGTGGGCGCATTTCGCGCGCTGGCGCGAGGCCAACCCGGCCCGGGGCATCGTGGACTGGATGCCCTGAGCACCCGCGCGAGGCCCCAGCCGCGCACTCCGGGGCCCGCACCCGTCGCGCAGGCGGCGGCACCCTCCGGGAAGCCGGGGTCGATTACCCGCACGGACGGCGGCAGCACAGGCAAGAGGAGCGCCTCTGAAGGAAGCCGCCCCGGCGCCGGGGCCCGCGCACACGGAAAAGGGGCCCGGCGCGAGGCCGGGCCCCCAGGGCGGCGGTGGACAGGAGCTGCGGCACGGCCGCAAGCCTGGAAAAGAGCCGGTACAGCGGCCACCGTGGAGGTCGGACGGTGGCGCTGCGGGTGGCTCCCGCCCCTGCCCCGCGCATCGGGCGGGCCAGCGGCGCGTCCGTCGCCGCAGACGCGCCAGGCCCGTGCCCCGGCGGTTCTGGCGGAGCGTGGTCGCCCCGGCCAGGACCGCCTGCTGGAATGCGGGCCGACCCATGCGGTCGGCCAGTGTTCCCGGCCCCGGGCGGCGGGCAAGCCCGGCGGAACCCGCCCGGGGCCGGGTCGCCGCCCCCCGTGGGGGAGGGGCGGCGCCTGGGGCGCGCGGGCCGCATTGCACGGCCCGTGCGCCGACCGGTGCGCCTGCCGCCGCGCGGCTCCCGGGGGAGGGACCTGCGGCGGCCCGGCCCGCCCACCCCCCGGGCACGGCGGGAGGTCCGAACGGGTGGGCGGGGCCGGAGCGGCGGACCGGAACAGTTGGCGGCTAGACCTGCCCGGCGACCCGCTCGGCCCAGGCCGTGATGTCGTCGCGGTCGGGGTCGCCGTCGATCTTCAGGGAATCCACCACGACCTTGGCGCCCATGGCCCGCAGCTTCTCCTCGATGGCGTCCACGGCGCCGCAGAAATGGGTGTAGGACGAATCGCCGCATCCGAAGACGGCGGTCTTTTTCCCGCCCAGACCGGATTTCTCCAGGGCATCATAGAGCGGGATGAAATCGTCCTGAAGCTCGATATCGTCGTCGCCCCAGGTGGACGAGCCCAGCAGGACGATATCGTAGGCGCCGCCCAGAGCCTCGGCGCTGGTGTTGGCGGCGTTGACCACTTCGGCGTCGAAGCCCTTGGCGGCCAGGGTTTTGGCGATATACTCCGCCGTGATCTCGGTGTTTCCGGTGGTGGACCCATAGACAACAAGCGCGCTTGGCATGATGACTTTCCTCGTGTTTCCGGTTGCGGGCGCCGCTGGTGCCCCCGTGCGTCATGTGCTGGCAATCTTGATATTGAATTTCATTTTCAAATGCAAGCCCTCTTTTTCATTTCCGCCACCCCCGCCCCCGGAAAGCCCCGCAGGCCCCGGCGAACATGCCCAGTTTGCGCGGGTTCCGGCCGCACCCGGCGCCCCCTCCCCGGGTCCCCGGCGGACACCCCGGCGGCAGGGGCGACGCATGCTCCACCCTGATTCGGCCTCTACAGCGTGCGATGCCGCCCCAAAGCGACCGGCCAGGCCTGCGTGAAGGCGCCGCGCCCGATCCGCAGGGCGTGAGGCCCCGCCCCGCCACGGGGCCCCGCGCGTCGCCTCGGATCCGGCCCGGGTCAAACAGGGCACCCGAATTTTCCGCTTGCCTAAAACCCCACGCCGGGGCCGCCCCGGGGACCCTCTCTTCCGCCATAAAAACCTTGATGCATCTTTGAGTTTCCTTTCATTCCTTATTAGAATCGTCTAGACGGGCGGCACGGGACACAGTATACGGGCCCCAGCCTCGTCGCGGCCCGCAATCGTGCTGCCTGGGCGGCCAGCCCGGCGGAACGGTACGGGCGTGGCGTGGCGCAGCACCGCGCGCGCCGCAACAATCTCCCGGCCAAACCGGCAGCGGCCCCTTTTCCCGGACACGGCAGCGCAACGCAGCCGCATGACGGCATACGGACCAGGACATCACCCGGTCGGAAGACCGGGCGCCAATACGCGCAACGGCAGGAGTCAGTGCATGGAAGTCGTCATCTGGTGCGGCGGGCTGGGCACCCGTCTGCGCGAGGAAACGGAATTCAGGCCCAAGCCCATGGTCTGCATCGGCGACCGGCCCATCCTGTGGCACATCATGAAGACCTACGCCGCCCACGGGCATACGGACTTCGTGCTGGCCCTGGGCTACAAGGGCGAGTTCATCAAGGACTATTTCCTCAACTACGAGGTCATGAGCTGCGACGTGACCCTGAGCCTGGGCGCCAGGGACAAGCTGTGCCTGCACAACGCCCACAACGAGGCCGGCTGGCGGATCACCCTGGCGGACACGGGGCTGCAAAGCCTCAAGGGCAGCCGCCTCAAGCGCCTGGAGCGCTACATCTCCGGGGACACCTTCATGGCCACCTACGGCGACGGCCTGGCGAACGTGGACATCGACGCCCTGCTCAAGTTCCACCACAGCCACGGCAAGATCGCCACCCTCACCGGGGTCAACCCGGCGGCCCGCTTCGGGGAGCTCAAGCTCGAAGGCAACGAGGTCCGCTCCTTCACCGAAAAGCCGCTCAAAAGCACCGTGGGGCTCATCAACGGCGGCTACTTCGTCTTCAACCGCAAGATCTTCGACTACCTGAGCGAGGACGAGTCCTGCGACTTCGAGTACGGCCCGCTGGAAGACATCGCCCGGGCCGGAGAGCTCATGGTCTACAAGCATCCGGGCTTCTGGGCCTGCATGGACACCATCCGCGACGTGGAATACCTGAACCGCCTGTGGGCCGAGGACAACGCGCTGTGGAAGATCTGGGACGACACCCCGGTCAAGAAAACCTGCCCCAAGGGCTGACGCGGCCATGACCCTGGACACGACCTACGCCGGGCGCCGGGTGCTGGTGACCGGACACACGGGATTCAAGGGCTCGTGGCTGTGCCTGTGGCTCGCGCGCATGGGCGCGCAGGTCACCGGCTATTCCCTGGAGCCGCCCACCGAGCCCAGCCATTTCGCCCTGGTCCGGCCCGAGATGCGCAGCGTCATCGCCGACGTGCGCGACCGCGAGCGCCTGGCCGCCGTCGTGGTCGAGGCCCGGCCCGAGATCGCCTTCCACCTGGCGGCCCAGCCCCTGGTCCGGCGCTCCTACCGCGAGGCGGTGCAGACCCTGGAGACCAACGTCCTGGGCACGGCCAACTTCCTGGACGCCTGCCGCGCCGCCGAAGGCGTGCGGGCCGCCGTGGTCGTCACCAGCGACAAGTGCTACGAGAACCGCGAGTGGGTCCACGGCTACCGCGAGACCGACCGCCTGGGCGGCTTCGACCCCTACAGCTGCTCCAAGGCCTGCGCCGAGCTGGTCACCGCCAGCTTCCGCAACTCCTTTTTCGCCGACGGGAGCACCCTGGTGGCCAGCGTGCGCGCGGGCAACGTGCTGGGCGGGGGCGACTGGTCCGAAGACCGGCTGGTGCCCGACATGATGCGCGCGGCGGCTGCGGGCGGCACGACCCTCATCCGCAACCCGGGCGCGGTGCGCCCCTGGCAGCATGTGCTCGACGTGCTGGCGGGCTATCTGCTGCTGGGCCGCCGCCTGCTGGAGGGCCAGCGCGACTTCGCCGGGCCCTGGAACTTCGGCCCCGGGCCGGAAAGCTTCCTCACCGCCGGGGAGGTGGCCCGGGCCGTGGCCGCGCGCTGGGGCGCCGTGTCTGTCGATCTGGCCGCGGCCCCGACCGCCGGGCCCCACGAGGCCGGGCTGCTGGCCCTGGACTCGGGCAAGGCCAGGCGCGTCCTGGGCTGGCGCCCCCTGCTGGGCATCGAACAGGCCCTGGACCTCACCGTGCAGTGGTACCGCGAGCACCACGAGCTGGGCCATATCGCCACCCTTGAACAGCTCGACGACTACGCGCGCCGCGCGCAGGCCGGGGCATGAGGCAGCTGCCCACGCCCCTGCCCGGGGTCTTCCTGCTTGCGCCCGAGCCCCGCGAGGACAGCCGGGGCCTGTTCGCCCGGGTCTTCTGCACGGGCGAGCTGGCCGGGCTGCTGGCCGGGCGCCATGTGGTGCAGATCAACCACTCGCGCACCCGCCTGCGCGGCGCCCTGCGCGGGATGCACTTCCAGCACCCGCCCGCCGCCGAGATGAAATTCGTGCGCTGTGTGCGCGGGGCGGCCTACGATGTGGTGGTGGACCTGCGCGCCGGGTCGCCCACCTTCCTGGGCTGGTTCGGCGCGACCCTGAGCCCCGAAACCATGCAGACCATGGTGGTGCCCGAGGGCTGCGCCCACGGCTTCCAGACCCTGGAGCCCGACACCGAGCTGGTCTACCTGCACACCGCGCCCTACACCCCGGCCCTTGACGGCGGCGTGCGCCATGACGACCCCCGCCTGGGCATCGCCTGGCCGCTGCCGGTGGCCGAGACCTCGCCGCGCGACGCGGCCTTCCCCCTGCTCGACGCGAACTACCCCGGAATCACGCCATGAAGTGCAGACACTGCAACACGCCCCTCGAACACGTCTTCGTGGACCTGGGCACCGCGCCGCCGTCCAACGCGTTCCTGACCGCAGAGCAGCTCGGCGACCCCGAGGTGTACTACCCGCTCAAGCTCCTGGCCTGCCACCAGTGCCACCTGGTGCAGGTGGACGAGCACGCCAGCTGCAAGGACATCTTCTGCGCGGACTACGTCTACTTCTCGTCCTTCTCCAGCACCTGGCTGGACCATGCCCGGCGCTATGTGGACATGGCCCAGGCCCGCTTCGGGCTGAACGCGCGCTCCCTGGTGGTGGAGATCGCCTCCAACGACGGCTACCTGCTGCAATATGTGCAGGCCAAGGGCATCCCCTGCCTGGGGGTGGAGCCCACGCTGCGCACCGCCGAGGCCGCCCGGGCCAAGGGCATCGAGGTGGAGACGGAGTTCTTCGGGCGCGACTACGCCTGCGGCCTGGTCCGCCGCCGGGGGCGCGCCGCGCTGGTGGTGGGCAATAACGTCCTGGCCCATGTGCCCGATCTCAACGACTTCGTGGCCGGGCTGGCCGAGCTGGCCGCCCCGGGGGGCACTGTGACCATGGAGTTCCCCCACCTACTGCGCCTGGTGGAGGGCAACCAGTTCGACACTATCTACCACGAGCATTTCTCCTATTTCTCCCTGCACACCGTGCGCCGGGTGTTCGCCGCCCAGGGCCTGGAGATCTACGACGTGCAGGATCTGCCCACCCACGGCGGGTCGCTGCGCATCTTCGCCGGGCACGCGGCGAGCCTGCCAGAACCCGTGGGCCCGGCGGTCGGCGCGCTGCTGGCGCGCGAACAGGCGGCGGGGATGCTGGAGATGGCCTTCTACCAGGGCTTCCAGGCCAAGGCCGAGCGGGTCAAGAACGAGCTCTTGGAATTCCTGCTGGACGCCCGGCGCCGGGGCAGGCAGGTCGCGGCATACGGCGCGGCAGCCAAGGGCAACACCCTGCTCAACTACTGCGGCGTGCGGCCCGACCTGGTCCGCTTCGTGGTGGATCGCTCGCCCCACAAGCAGGGCCGCTTCCTGCCCGGCAGCCGCATCCCCGTGGTCCATCCCGACGAAATCGCCCGGGCCAGGCCGGACTACGTGCTGATCCTGCCCTGGAACATCCGCGAGGAGATCATGGCCGACCTGCACTGCATCAAGGAATGGGGCGGCGCGTTCGTCTGCGCCATACCCGGGATCACTGTTTTGGAGTAGACAGAGCACGCCGCCCCGGAGAGAGAAAAGGCGACCAGGCGGTGGACAGACCCGGATGGACGGCAGCGCAACCGGGCCGGAGCATAACGACAAAAACGGCACCAGCGGCTCTTCCTGCTGTGCCGGCAAGCATCATACACATCGCTTCCCCGAAACACACGCGGGCGAAGTGCAAACTTCAATGGGAAGTACTGCGATGGACACCATTCCGGTCTACAAACCGCTTATCGACCAAAACGCCTTCCAGGCCGCGCACGACGCCTTGGGGAAAGTACTTGAGAAACCAGGGCGATAAACCTCACCAAACAACATAAAACGCAAGACTATCGACCCCACTGCGATCATAAAGGCAGCCAACAATCAACGGATATAACCTGCAAGATCAACCACATGAAAGTGCTTGTAACCGGTGCAACAGGGTTTTTAGGCAAACATGTTGTTGCGACGCTTGTCCAGCAGGGCATATCAACTGTTGCTACCGGACGTGATGCAAAGAAACTGCTCGCCTCTTCATGGTCCAGCAAAGTGGAGTGCATTCCCATGGACTTGGCGACACCGCCTGGAAATCTTTTTGAAGCACTCGGCAGCCCTACGCACTGCATCCATCTTGCATGGCCGGGCCTGCCCAACTATAAATCGGACTGCCATTTGCTGGAAGGCCTACCCCAAAGCCGAAAAGTCCTTTCAAAACTAATTGACGGCGGCCTGGAGCATCTCCTAGTAACCGGTACATGCTTGGAATATGGCATGCAGGAAGGAGAACTGTCAGAAGAGACAAATCCAGAGCCAAGTACACCATACGCCGTGGCGAAGGACAGGCTGCGGTATATATTGGAACAAAGCACACTCAATACAAATGTCCATATGCAATGGGCAAGACTTTTCTATATGTACGGCCCCGGGCAGCCTTCTCACTCACTTTTTGCCCAACTACAGCAGGCGATTGCCACTAGGCAGAAAGAATTTCCCATGTCCGGTGGAGAACAAATTCGCGACTACCTTCCTGTAAAGACAGTGGCGGAAATCCTGGTAGCTCTGGCGCACCACCCATCATTTACAGGCATCATCAACGTTTGCTCCGGGAAAAGCATCCGCTTGCGAGATTTGGTTCAAGGATACGTGGACAAAACACACGCTTCTATCAAACTGAAACTTGGTGTATATCCCTATCCCGAATGGGAACCCTTCCGCTTCTGGGGCAGCACAGCCAAACTCGCCCAGCTTGGAGTAACCCGGTGACCATATGCCCTCTTTGCACACACCGGTCTGCGGTCCTTATCTACAGAAACAAAAATGTTCCTGCATTCCAAAATAAAACATTTCAAAATATCATTGAAGCGAAGTCAACCCCCTGCTATCCAGTTGAACTAGTCCAGTGCCGCCAATGCGGCTTTGTCTGGAACCACCTCTTTCATTCAGAAGCAATGGGGTATGACGACACATATCAAAACGAACAAGGGCATTCTCCTGTATTTCAACACCATCTTGAAGAGGCTTTAGATATCATTCGATCCATTGCGGACCCTGGCGGGAGAATCGTGGAAATCGGGTGCGGCAAAGGGGTCTTTCTTTCCATGCTCAGAGCGGCAGGATTCGACGTGACGGGGTACGATCCCGCCCATGAAGCAGGCGATCCCGATGTGATCAAAGAATATTTCGACGACAACTTGGCCGTTGTCCCCGGAGATATAATCGTACTAAGACATACCTTGGAACACGTTCCCAACCCACTGTCATTTCTAAATTTAATAAAAAAAGCCAACGCTGGGCAGGGAAAGATCCTTATTGAGGTCCCGGGGCTGGAATGGATCGTGGATAAAAAGGCATTCTGGGACATTTTCCATGAACATTGCAACTACTTCAGCGCGCAGACACTGAAGGCTATTTTCTCCAGAGCAACGGTCCATCGGTGTTTTGGCGGCCAGTATATCTGGCTAGTGGCTGAGCTAGCCGATCTGCAAGACATAGCTCGCCCGTCAACGGAGCCAGTTGACATGATCGATGAAACTCTTTTCCAAAAAGAAATCGACCGCCTCAGAGAACTTGTCACCTGCCGCCCTGATTGTCTCATTTGGGGCGCTGGGGCCAAAGGTGTGGCCTTTGCAAACTTAGTGGATCCGGACGCACGAATCATTCGCGGGATAATTGACATAAACCCCAAGAAGCAATGGAGATATATCGCTAAGAGTGGTCATTCCATTTATCCGCCAAATGAGCTACACAACCTTGGCGCAGGCGATATTATCGTCATGAACGAAAACTACCGAGACGAGATCGCCACACTCTGCGAGGGATACCCCAACACCATACTAACCATAGGAAAAATATGAGCAACCCCGTAGTTGACTTTAGAAATGCCCGTAAAGATCGCATCCATGCACAGGGGAATAACAGCGATTTAAAGCGATCTGCGGATGCCTTCATGCACCAGTCGATCCTAGCTGGCTATTCCTACAATTTCGAATGGCTCGGTCGCCCCATAATTCAGTACCCGCAGGATATTCTGGCCATGCAGGAACTCATATGGACCGTTCAGCCAGACATTATCATCGAAACCGGTATCGCGCATGGCGGCACAGTACTTTTCCACGCTTCCATGTTGCAACTCTTAGGCGGTGACAGGGAAACCGTAAGCATCGATATCGACATCCGCAAGCACAACCGAAAGGAGATCGAGGCTCATCCAGCCTTCAAAAACGTGACCCTCTTAGAAGGCTCTTCCGTATCCCAGGAGATCGCAGATACGGTTTTTTCAATCGCCAAAGGGCGTAACAACCCGATGGTCATTTTAGATTCGAATCACACCCATGACCATGTATTACAGGAAATGACACTATATGCACCACTAGTAAAAAAAGGCTCATATCTGGTAGTTTTCGACACAATCATTGAACGCCTTCCCAAAGAAGCCTCAGCGGATAGGCCTTGGGGGCCGGGCAACAGCCCCATGACCGCTGTTGATGCGTTCCTCGGAATCAACAATCGATTCGTTCCGGATGTGGATATCGACAACAAGCTACTGTTCTCAGTCGCCCCACGAGGTTACCTGAAGTGCGTTAGGGATGCATAAAGCACACAACGTAAGCAGCATTATTTTTAAAGAACTAGACATTCTTCAGTTCTGAGAGGGGCAGCGGGCCAAACAGAGCAACAAACCATTCACCAAGCGACCCAACACACTTTAATCATGCTTAGCATGGCATACAATATTCACCCTGCTACCAGGGTGCAAGAGGTGGTGCTTAAAAAACCTTCGTAATCCACAAAAAAGCAGCGGCGCCACGTATGCATTGCATGATAGGAACGGGATGATGGCACCATTTCCGCGAATTAGAAAATTAAAGACTCTTTTTCAGAAACAGTTTTTGATACCCCAAGCGCAAATCCTATCAGCCACACCGCGCTGGTAGCATATCCAGCTTCCTGCTCGAGGAACAAAAATCGCGAGGTTTTCATGAGCGCCATACGAATTGTCAAGGACAATCTAAAAAGGATCCCTGGGCTGCTGCATGTATACAAAAGGATACAGAAGCTGCAGCATTGCAAGGTACTGTGCCAGCCATTCACCTATACGCACAACGGCCTGTACACTGTACATAATTCCAGTTTTATGGATGACCATACTTTTCAGCAGGCGTTCAGGGAAGCCAAAGCCGCTACTAACTGGTCGCATCCCGCGCCCTGGCGCTGCTATGTAAATGTATGGGCGGCGACCCACTCAAAAAATTTGAAAGGCGACCTTGTGGAATGCGGTGTTTACAAGGGCTTCACTTCTCACCTGCTATGCCGCATGCTTGACATCGACAACACAGACAAGCAGTTTCACCTGGTGGACTCCTATGAAGGCCTGGATTACGACAACCTGACGGATTCCGAGCGGCAAAGCGGCTTGAACACCAAGAACGTGAACTACCACGACCTCCTGCCGGGCGTGCAGAAGGCCTTCGCAAAATTCAAGCAGGCCAGGGTCGTCAAGGGCTACGTGCCGCAGATTCTGCCCGAGGTGAAGGCCGAAACCGTGTCCTATCTGCACATCGACATGAACTACATGCACCCCGAGATCGCCGCCGCCGAATACTTCTGGGAGCGGATGGTCCCGGGTGCGGTGATGGTCCTGGACGACTACGGCTTCCGCAAGCACATTGAGCAAAAGCTGGCGTTCGACGAATTCGCCACGCGCCGCGACACGCTGGTGCTCCCCCTGCCTACCGGCCAAGGGCTCATCTTCAAGTACTAGGCGTCCGGCAGCCCGTCACGACCACGGAGGCACCATGCACGCAGGCCAGGACACACCGCTCGTGAGCGTCGGTATGCCCGTCTACAACGGGGGCCAGCAGTTTGTCCGGGCCCTGGACGCCGTCCTGGCCCAGACCTGGACCAACCTGGAGATACTCATCTCGGACAACGCCTCCACCGACGACACGGAAGCCGTCTGCCGGGCTTACGCAGCCAGGGACCCGCGCATCGTCTACACCAGGAACGCAACCGACCAGGGCGCCCTGGAAAACTTCCGCAAGGTCTGCCTGACTTCCCGGGGCCGGTACTTCTTCTGGGCGGCTCACGACGACTGGTGGGACCCGCGTTTCGTGAAACGAATGGTGGCGGCCTTCAGCGCCGAGCCAGAGGGGGGCGTGGCCCTTTCCGCCGTCCGCAGACAGTACGAGGACGGGGAACACCGCGATATCCTGCGTTTTGCCGACGCCCCGGGCATCCGCTCCCGGGCGTGGCGCATCCTGCTGCTGATGTTTCCCGCAAAGCGCGTCCGCGACCGCAAGTACAACGTCTACATGTGCGGCCTGTTCCTGGGCGAGCCCATCCGCCGCGTGATGCGCGAGTACTCCTTCATCCCCGGCGAGCGCCCGGTGGTGGCCGCCGTAGTGGCCGACCGCAGGTTTCTCTACGTCGATGACGTCCTGATGGCCAAGACCGTACATCGCAAAACCTTTTCCTTGCGCTACACCAGCGACAACTACCGCAAGGACAAGAGGGCGCTGGGGCGCTGGGGGTATGCCTGGGCCAGCTTCCGGTTCCTTTTCGCCACCTCCGCCGTCTCCGGGCGGGCCAAGCTCACGGCCCTGCCCCTGGCCGCCGGGGCGGTGCTGGCCTACCTGTGCTGCTTCCAGGCCAAGGAATGGGCCCGGCGGTGCATCCCCGAAGCCCTGTGGGCCCGGCTGCGCGGGCTCAAGCAGCGCCTGCTGGGCTGAGGCGGCCCGCCCCGCCGCGCAAGAACCCGGGCACCCCAGGCCCTGCGGAGCACGCGCAGGCGTCAGCGCCTGCGGCGACCGCCGCAGGCGTGCCCCCCCCCGCCCCCTTGGAGCACGCCCCACCATGAAAAAGCGGCCAGGCTTTCGAGCCTGACCGCTTGGTCTTGCGTGGTGGAGCTGGACAGAATTGAACTGACGGCCTCTTGAATGCCATTCAAGCGCTCTCCCAACTGAGCTACAGCCCCACGCTTTGGGAACGACAAACTGCCCCGGGCGCGGCGAAATGTCAACGGAAAAATCCGGGAGCGAAGAAATCCGCGCGGGCGGGATCGCGGCGGCGCGGCCCTGGCGGACGGGCGTGCGGGAAATTCCGCGCGGGCGGCGGGCACCGCGCGCGGGCACAGGCGCGTACTGCCAACCGTTCCACCGGGCGCCAGCCCCTCGGAAATCCGCTCGGGCGGCGGGCACGGGTGGCGGCGGGACCACCAGGCCGCCCTGCTCCCGGAAAATCCGTGCGCGCGGATCAAGTTTTCCGGGGAATCGGCCGATAGGAAGCCGGGAGGATCACGGCCATGAGCACGGGAATCGCGGGCATCTTCGCCGGGAGGGCCCAGGGCTTCGGGCTGGGCATCACGCAGGTGGAAACGGCCCCGGAAACCGCCACCCAGGCCGAGGGCCAGGACCAGGGCGGCTCCGGGGGCACGGCGGATTTCATCTTGGAATTGTCCGAAACGGCCAAGCGCCTGAGCCGCCAGGAGAACCCCTTCGCCAGGGCCCTGGGCGCGGTGTCCGGCGCCGGGGCCGCCGCATCCGGCGAGGACGAGGACGACGCCTCCGGCCTCACCCGCCAGAGCCGCGAGGTCAAGAAGCGCATCGAGGCCCTGCGCAAGGAGATCGAGGAAATCCGCCAGGGCGAGGGCAGCGAGGAGGAAAAGCGCTCCAAGGCCGCCGCCAAGGAGGCCGAGCTCGCCGCCTTGCAGGCCCAGCTCATGGAACTCATGAAGCAGCAGGGCGGGCAGACCATGTCCGGAGCCTCCGGCGGCGCGGCCTTCTACAACACCGGCTCCCTGACCTGAGGGCCCGCTCCGGCGGCCCGAAAGCAACGGCCCCGGACCACGCGCGTGGTCCGGGGCCGTCGCTTTCCGAAGGGCAGGCGCAAGGGTCGAAGCCCTGGGCCCCGCCAGCCCCGGCGCCGCCCGGAACCGCGCGCCCGGCCCAGCCCGCCGCCCGGGGCGGCCTGGAGGCCCGGGTGGCCGCCCGCTACTCGTAGCGCGCCAGGAAGCGGAACTCCGCCAGGGGCCGCTGGCGCACCGTGAATTCGCCGCTCAGGTCGCAGGCGTAGTCCAGGCGCTCCAGGGCCAGGGCGCCGGTGCCCTTCCAGGGGTCGAAGGCCGCCGCCAGGGCCCCGCGCGCCACGATCGGCCCGTCCTCGAAGGTGAATTCCAGGCCCGGGTGCTCGGGGTCCAGGGCCGCCTGGGCCACCGGCTTGCCGAACACGCGCACCGCCACGTCCAGGCGCGGCCCGTCGCCGGGCGCCGCCCAGTCCACCACCACGCACTGCACCAGGCTCTGCCCGGCCTGGGGCTCGGGCTGCCCGGGCACGGGCTGCGCCGCGCGCACCGCCCCGGCCCACAGGGCCGCCAGCAGCCCCACGCACCACAGCGCCATCCAGCCCCGCCGCCTCATGCGCGCACCCTCCTGCCCCCGTCGCGCGGGGCCGGGTCAGATCGTGTCGTACACGCGGGCCAGGATCTCGCGCCCGCCCTCGTCCAGCACGTCATCGGCCAGGGCCAGCCCCAGCTCGAAGGCGTCCTCGGCGTCACCCTCCGCCTCGCGGCGGATGGCCCCCGAGCCGTCCACATCGGCCAGAAATCCGTGCAGGCGCACGCGCTCGCCGTCCTCGTACAGCTCGGCCCAGGCCGCAATGGGCACCTGGCAGCCGCCGTCCAGCCCGGTGAGGAACCCGCGCTCGGCGCTGACGGTGATGGCCGACTCCTCGTGGTCCAAAAACTCCAGGAACTCGCCCATGGGCCCGTCCTCGTGGAACTCGATGCCCAGGGCGCCCTGGGCCACGGCGGGCAGGAACAGCGGCGGGGCCAGGGCCGCCATTTCCGGCGCGGCCAGCCCCAGGCGCCGCAGCCCGGCGGTGGCCATGACGATGGCGTCGAACTGGCCCTCTTCCAGCTTGCGCAGCCGGGTGTCCACGTTGCCGCGCAGGTCGCGGATCTCCAGGTCGGGCCGCAGGGCGCGCAGCTGCGCGGCGCGGCGCAGGCTGCTGGTGCCGACCACGGCGCCCCGGGGCAGGGCGTCCAGCCCGCCGAAGCGCATGGACAGCAAGGTGTCCGTATTGTCCTCGCGCTCGGGGATCACGCCGATGACCAGCCCCTGGGGCAGCTCCACGGGCACGTCCTTCATGCTGTGCACGGCCAGGTCGGCCCGGCCGTCCAGCAGGGCCTCCTCGATCTCCTTGACGAAGAGCCCCTTGCCGCCGACCTTGGCCAGGGGCACGTCCAGGATCTTGTCACCCGTGGTCTTGATCTGCAACAGCTCGACCACGGTGCCCGGATGGTGGGCCTCGATGCGGTCCTTGATGTGGTTCGCCTGCCACAGGGCGAGCTTGCTGCCCCGGGTGGCGATGGTTACCTTGTGCATCCGGTCCTTGTCCTTGGGAAAGTGATGAACGCGGCCCCGCCGGGGGGCAGGGCCGCGACGAAAAACCGCCCTAGTGGCAGGTGGAGCAGTTGCCGCCCGAGCAGCCCGAGCAGCCGCCGCCCGAGGCCGGGGCCGAGGCCTGGCCCAGGCCCGCGCCGCCGGCGGACTTGTGGCGGCAGCAGGACATGAGCCGCCCCGTGCGGTCCGAACCGCAGGCCGGGCACTTCACGACCTCGTCGGTCCCGAAGACCAGCTCCTCGAACTCCTTGCCGCACTTGTCGCACCTGTATTCGTAGATCGGCATTGCGCCCTCCGCGTGATCAGTCGCCTTCGAGGTAGGGGGTCAGCTCCATGACCGCCTCGAAGAGATAGTAGTCCACCAGCCTGCACAGCATGTGCCCCGCCGCGATCTGCACTTCCTGCACCAGCGGGGTGTGGCGGCCGGGAACCATGAGCAGATGGTCGCAGTACGGGGCCATTTCGCCCCCGCCCTGCCCGGTCATGCCCACCGTGACCACGCCCTTCTCGCGCGCGGCGCGCAGGGCGCGCACGAGGTTGGCGCTGTTGCCCGAGGTGGAGATGGCGCACAGCACGTCGCCGCGCGCCCCCAGGGCCAGGACCTGCTTCTCGAACACCTGCTCGAAGCCGTAGTCGTTGCCGATTGCAGTAAGTATGGACGTGTCCGTGGTCAAGGCCACGGCGGGCAGGGGGGGCCGCTCCAAAAGGAAGCGGTTGACGAACTCCGCCGCCAGGTGCTGGGCGTCCGCCGCCGAGCCGCCGTTGCCCGCGAACAGCAGCTTGCCGCCGCGCGCCAGGCACACGGCCATGACCCGGGCCACCTCCACGACCTTGTCCACCTCGTCGCGGAAAAATCTCTCGCGCAGCTCGCACCCGGCGGCGGAGTGCTCCAGCACGATCCTGCGGGTCTCTTCGGACATGGCGATCCTCCCTGGTTCCTGGGCCTGCGCCCTTGCGGGCGGGCCTTATGAGCTACCGCAAAACCCCGGCGAGCACAACCGCGCCCCGGGGCCCTGCGGGCCCGGCTCCGCCCGGCGTCCGCCTGCGTCCGCCCGGGGGCCGGTTTCGCAAACTGAAAAAAATGTGCTTCACAATTTTGTAAGTCGAAAACCCGCGCCACTTCTGGACCGGAATTCCAAAAACAGGACCCATCCGTTCCGAAAAGCCGCACAGGGCCCGTGTTTTGGCATTTTTGTCCACGCTTGAATCTTCCTATTTGCATGGACTTCATGTATCTGAATCCATCGTCAGTTGTGAACCCGTTTTCCACGAGAGGAGGATCTTCATGCGTAAAGCGCTGTTCCTGGCCCTGGCCTCTGTTTTCCTGATGTCCTCGGTGGCCCTGGCCGCCCAGACCATCAAGATCGGCTTCAACCTGGAGCTGACCGGTGACATCCCCAAGGTCGGCGAGTCGTCCAAGCGCGCCGCCGAAATGCTCAAGGAGGACATCAACTCCGCGGGCGGCCTGGAAGTCGGCGGCCAGAAGTACATGCTCGAGTTCGTCTACGAGGACAACGAGTCCAAGGCCGACTCCGCCGTCAACGTGGCCCTGAAGCTCATCGAACGCGACCAGGTCATGGCCATCATCGGCCCCAACTCGTCCAAGCAGGCCGTGCCCGCCGGCGGCACCTGCGACGACAACCAGACCCCGATGATCTCCCCCTGGTCCACCAACCCCGACGCCACCCTGGACCGTCCCTGGGTCTTCCGCGCCGCGTTCCTGGACCCCTTCCAGGGCCCCGTGGCCGTTGACTTCGCCACCAAGACCTTCAGCGCCAAGACCGCTGCGGTGCTCTTCGACATCTCCAACGACTACTCCAAGGGCCTGGCCGAGATCTTCAAGATGGACTTCGAGAAGAAGCACGGCGCCGGCACGGTACTGGCTTTCGAGTCCCACGGCACCAAGGACCAGGACTTCTCCGCCCAGCTGACCAAGATCATCGCCGCCAAGCCCGACTTCATCTTCCTGCCCGACAACTACAACCAGGTGGCCCTGATCCTCAAGCAGGCTCACGACCTGGGCTGGACCGGCCCCGTCATGGGCGCCGACGCCTGGGGCTCCGCCGAGCTGATGACCCTGTGCGGCGACGACTGCAAGGGCCAGTACTTCTCGACCCACTACGCCGCCGCTGGCGCCACCGGCGCCACCAAGGTCTTCATCGACCGCTACGCCGCCAAGTACGGCGAGACTCCGGACGACGTGGCCGCCCTGACCTGGGACGCCACCAACATCATGCTTGAGGCCGTGAAGAACGCTGGCTCCGTGAATTCCGACATCCGCAAGCAGCGCGCCGCCATCCGCGAAGCGCTGGCCGCCATCCCCTCCTTCGAGGGCATCACCGGCTCCATGAAGTTCGACGAGCAGGGCGACCCCATCAAGTGCGCCGTGGTCGTCAAGATCAACGACGCGGGCGAGTTCGTGTTCACCGAGCAGGTCTGCCCGTAGGCACAGCCTGACGCAAAGGACGCAACGGCGGCGGAGGCCACACGGTCTCCGCCGCCTCGTTCATCCGACCCCCCCTGCTGCGGGCCCGCCGCCGCGCGGCCCCAGGCAGCCAAGGAGGAGCTTTTCGCCGTGGAAATCCTGATCCAGAACATCATCAACGCGCTCCAGTTCGGCAGCTTCTACGCACTGATCGCGGTGGGCTACACGCTGGTCTACGGCGTGCTTTTGCTCATCAACTTCGCCCATGGCGACATCTTCATGGTCGGCGCGTATATCGCCTTCTTCGTGGCGACATTTTTCCTGGGCGAATACGGGCTCATCAGCCCGGGCGCCATGTCCGGCATGGCGGTGCTCATGCTCTCCATCCCGCTGACCATGGTGCTGACCTCGTGCGTGGGAGTGACCCTGGAGCGCATCGCCTACCGCCCCCTGCGCAACAAGGGCGCGCACAGGCTCTACGTGGTCATCACCGCGCTGATGTGCGGGCTGATCCTGGAGAACGGCAACCTGGCGCTGCTGGGCGCAAGCCGCAAGAAGTTCCCCGAGCTCATCGACAAGGCCGTGTGGACCTTCGGCAACATCTCGGTGACCAACTTGAAGGTCGCGGTCATCTTCACCGCCATCGCCGTCTTCCTTTTCCTGCATTTCGTCGTCACCAGGACCAAGATCGGCATGGCCATGCGCGGCATCTCCTACGACAAGTTCGCCATCCCGCTCATGGGCATCCCCGTGAACACCATCATCGTGTTCACCTTCATCCTGGGCTCGGGCTTCGCGGGGCTGGCGGGCTTCATGTTCGCCATGTCCTATCCGATCCTTGAGCCCTACATGGGCGCGCTCATCGGCTGGAAGGCGTTCATCGCCGCCGTGGTCGGCGGCATCGGCGACATCCGCGGCGCGTTTCTGGGCGGATTCCTGCTCGGCTTCATCGAGATCGGCGTGGTGGCCGTCTTCCCCTCCACCCTGCGCGACATGATGGCGTTTTCCGTGCTGCTGCTCATCCTGTGGTGGAAGCCCACGGGCCTGTTCGGCGTCGCCAAGACCACGAAGATCTAACCCAAGAGACGCTCCACGATGCAGAAATACACCTTCAACGCCTTTTTGGCCGCCGGCGCAATGGCCATTGTGCTCTTCGCACACGCCGGGCACATGGACCTCTACATCCAAAGCGTGCTCATGCTCATGGGCATGAACATCATCCTGGCCACCAGCCTGAACCTGGTCAACGGCTACATGGGTGAGTTCTCCTGCGGGCACGCGGGGTTCATGTGCGTGGGCGCCTACGTCTCGTCCCTGATCACGGTCATCTTCTTCACCAAGGACCGCGTGTTCGGCCCGGCCCTGCTCGACCCCTCCCTGGCCATGTGGTTCTTCCCCGTGGCCGTGCTGGTCGGCGGGGTGGTCGCCGCCCTGGTGGGCCTCGTCGTGGCCCTGCCCTCGTTCAAGACGCGCGGCGACTACCTGGCCATCATCACCCTGGCCGTGAACTACATGGTCATCTCCGGCATCGAGAACATCGACGCCATCGGCGGCCCGCGCGGCTTCTCGGGCATGAAGCGCGTCATCAACTCCATGCACGACACCCTGGACATCCCCTGGATGCTCATCTGGGTGCTGGCCGGCACCGTCTTTTCGGTCTGGCTGCTGCGGCGCTTCGTGGCCTCCACCTACGGCAAGGGCATCATCTCCATCTGCCAGGACGAGGTGGCCGCCGAGATCATGAGCGTGAACACCAACAAGATGAAGCTCATCGCCTTCATGCTCTCCTCGGGCGTGGCGGGCATCGCGGGCGGGCTGTACGCCCACGCCTACGGCTACGTGAACCCGCAAAGCTTCAACATCCTCAAGTCCACCGAATGCATGGTCATGGTCTACCTGGGCGGCATGGGTTCCATGTCCGGCGCGGTGCTGGCCGCCATCCTGTTCACCCTGCTCGTCGAGGCCCTGCGCTTCGGCATCCCCGCCCTGGACGGCGTCATGCACACCGTCGGCCTGCTACCCGACGGCTACGAGATCTCCCAGGTCTGGAAGTGGGTCATCATCCCGCTGATCCTCATCCTGCTCATGCAGTTCCGGCCCGAAGGCATCCTGGGCAACAAGGAGCTTTCCGACGTGTTCCCGCGCCTGCGAAAGTTCTATACCTTCAAGTAACCGCGACCACCGGAGACCGGACCCATGGCTCTGCTGGAAATACAAGGATTGACCCAGAAGTTCGGCGGCCTCCAGGCCGTGTCCGACTTCAACATCGCCATCGAGAAAGGTTCGCTGGTGGGCCTCATCGGCCCCAACGGCGCGGGCAAGACCACCATCTTCAACCTGACCTCCGGGTTCTACCAGCCCACCGAGGGGACCATCACCTTCGACGGCGTGAACACCAAGGGCCTCAAGCCCCACAAGGTCACGGCCCTGGGCGTGGCGCGCACCTTCCAGAACATCCGCCTGTGGCACGACATGTCCGTGCTGGACAACATCCGCATCGCCCAGCACTACCGCATGGGCTACAGCCTGTGGGACTGCTTCGCGCGCACCCGCAACTACCTGTCGCGCGAGCGCGAGATCGACAAGATCGCCTACTCGCTGCTCGAAGCCATGGACCTGCGCGCCTACGCCGACGAGCGGCCCCGCAACCTGCCCTACGGCCTGCAGCGCCGTGTGGAAATCGCCCGGGCCATGTCCATCCAGCCCAAGCTGCTGCTGCTCGACGAGCCCGCCGCGGGGCTGAACTCCGCCGATGTCGAGGGTCTCATCAAGCTCGTGCAGTGGATCCACCGCGAGTTCGACATCACCATCTGGATGATCGAACACCAGATGAAGGTCGTCATGACCCTGTGCTCGGAGATCAAGGTCATCGACTTCGGCGCCACCATCGCCGAGGGCGGGCCCGAGGACATCCAGACCAACCCCAAGGTCATCAAGGCCTACCTGGGAGACGAGAACATCTGATGCTGCTCGAAATCAAGAACCTCTACGTCAAGTACGGCAACATCGAGGCCCTGCACGGCATCTCCTTCACCATGGACGAGGGCGAGATCGTGACCCTCATCGGCTCCAACGGCGCGGGCAAGTCCACCACCCTGCACTCCATCATGCGCCTGCCCCCGCCCGAGGCCCCCAAGGTCATCTCCGGCGACATCCTCTTCAAGGGCCAGTCCATCCTGAACACGCCGCCGCACAAGGTCGTGTCCGACCTGCACGTCGCCCTGACCCCCGAAGGCCGCCACATCTTCGGCAACCTCACGGTCATGGAAAACCTGACCCTGGCGACCTACGCCCGCAAGGACACCGACAACCTGCACCGCGACCTGGAGCGCATCTTCGACCTCTTCCCCCGGCTGGCCGAGCGCCGCAAGCAGCGCTCGGAGTCCCTGTCCGGCGGCGAGCAGCAGATGCTCGCCGTGGGCCGCGCCATCATGAGCGGCTGCAAGGTCCTGCTGCTGGACGAGCCCTCCATGGGCCTGGCGCCGCTGCTCATGTACGAGATGTTCCGCACCCTGAAGCAGCTCAACGAGGAGGGCCTGACCATCCTGCTCGTGGAGCAGAACGCCCGCCTGGCCCTCAAGTTCGCCCACCGGGGCTACGTCATCGACACCGGCGAGATCGTCGCCCACGGCCCCTCGGACACGCTCATGAACGACCCCGAGGTCAAGAAGGCCTACCTCGGCGGCTAGCTAGCGGGGCGCCGCGCCCCCAGTGCCGGGCGGGTGCGCCGGAAAGAACGCCGCACCCGCCCCATCAGAAACCAGCCGGGCCGGATTCCTCCAGGGGAATCCGGCCCGGCTGGCCTTGGCGCCCCGGCCAGGGCGGGCGCGCGGGCAGGGCGCGCACGGATGGTCGCAGGACTTTTCCTGGTCGCAGCGGCAGGGCACGCGCACGCGCGCGGCAGGAAATCCGGCTGCCCGAGGAGATGGCGCGCGGGCAGGCGGCAGGGCGCGCGGGCGGGGCGAAGCGCGAATGCCGTTGGGCGGCAGCCGCCCCCCTGGGGCCGGGCGAACGAGCCGGACAGCCGCCCGGCCCGGAAGCCGCAGGGCCGTGCGAACCCGCGCGCAGGCGCACTACGCGGCGTCCAACCGGGTGCGGGCGACGTCCAGCAGCGCGCGGGCCTGGGCGCGGGATTCGGCGCAGATGGCGGTCAGGTCGGCGCGGGCAAAGGGCGTGATGCCCGGGTTGGAGAGCACGAGAAAAGGCCCGGGGCCGGGGTCCAGCAGGCCACGCAGCCGCGCCAGGACCTGAGCCACGGCCAGGGGGCGGCGCAGGCGCAAGCCCTCGTGCCAGTAGTGGACGGGCTGGTCGCCCAGGCGGGCGGCGCGCAGGCGGCGCACCATGTCGCGCACATAGAGGCTGGCGCCCTTGCGGGGGTTGAAGTCGTTCCAGTGCAGGGTGCCGGAGGCGTCGGCGAGGATGTCGCAGCAGTAGAAGCCCAGGGCGCCGTGGCGGGCGAGGTGCGGGCCCAGGGTCTCCAGCACGGTGCTCCGGGCGGCCTCGGCCAGGGCGGGCTCGCGGCTGGCGGGGTGGGCGGTGCCCCGGTAGGAGTTGTCCACGCTGATGGAATCGAAGACGGACACGTCCGCCACCTGGCCGTCGGCGGTGATTTCCCAGTGCGCGGAAAGCTCGACGCGCAGGGGCTCGATGCGCGTTTCCAGGAACAGGGCCCCGTCGCGCCCGGCAAGGTCGCGCACGGCCAGGGCCAGGGCCTGGGGGTCGGCGGGGGTAGCCATGCCGCCGCAGCCCACGCCGCCCATGCCCGTTTCGGTCTTGACCAGCACCCGCTGGCCCCCGGCCATGAGCGCGGCGCCCTGGCGGACCAGCGCCCCGGGGTCGGGGTCGTGGAACCAGGGCGCGGTGGGCAGGCCGAGTTCGGCGCACAGGCCCTTGAAGGCCAGCTTGCTGGCGTAGGTGCGCGAGAGGTCGAAGTTGCAGTAGGCGGGCACGCCCAGGCCCCGGGCCAGGGCGCGCTCGGGCTCCTCGATGCAGAAGAACTCCAGGCGCACCGGGCCACTGCGGGCAACGGCGCGGATGGCCTCGCAGGCGGCGGGGCTGGCCAGCACCAGCTCGGAGAGGGTCCGCCCGGGGTCGAAGGGCCCCACGGCCATGAGCCGGGGCAGGGAAAAGCCCAGGCCCTGCCAGTAGTCCAGGAAATCCTGGTCCACAGGGTCGGTGGTCAGCACGAGGTGGCCTGCGCCCACCTGGCACAGGCCACCGCGCTGGTCGTAGCGCTGCTCCAGGGCCGAACCGCGCAGCAGCCCGTTGCTCTGGGAGTCGATGATGATCCGCTGCATCCCGGCGCGCGCTCCTCGGGAGTCGGCGCGGGCTAGCGCGCGGGCTCGATCTGCTCGAACACCTCGTCCGCCGCCAGGAGCATGTCCACGGGCGGGTCGAACTGGATGAGCTCCGCCGTCTTGAGGTTGATGGCGATCTTGGGCGGGTCCTCGAAGATCTGGCCCAGGGCGCGGGGCTTGGTGCCGCCCAGGATCTGGCCCACGGTGCGGGCGTAGAACTGGCCGACATACTTGTACCCGGCCAGGGAGATGCTCATCAGCAGGCCCTGGCGGACCTCGTCGGAACCGTTCTGCGAGAAGGTCGGGATGCGCGCGTCCAGGGCGATCTTGACCACCTCGGGCAGGCTGCGCTCGCTGACGCCGCCCTGCACGGTGACGTAGATGGCGTCGGCCTTGGTGGCCAGCTCGCGGAAGCAGGCGATGGCGCTGGCCTCGGCCTCGGCCTTGTCGGCGATGTCGCTCTTGGTGTGGCAGGTGACGATCTGGTAGCCCAGCTCGGGGGCCAGGGCCTCCAGGGCGTCCAGAGCGGCGTAGGTGCGCCCGGCGGGGGTGTCCTCGTAGGCCACGCCGATCTTCTTGAAGCCGACCACGTCGTGGAACACGCGCACCTGTTGCAGGAAGCGCTCGGGGGCGATGCGGGCATGGATGTTGTCGCGCCCGGAGTCGTCGGCGCTCTTGATGATCCCGGCGGTCTGCGGGTTTGCGGTGGCCATGACCACGCAGGGCACGCTGTGCCCGTCCACGGCCAGGTCCTGCCCGGCCCAGGTGCCCAGGGCGAGCATCAGGTCGATGTCGCGCCGCCCGGAGAGGCGCTCCAGGAGCGCGGCGCGGGTGGCCTCGCGGGTGGCGTCGTCCCAGTTGGCGCTGTAGCAGGCGTCGGGCACGAATTCCAGGAAGTCGCTCTTGACGGTGCCCAGCCACTTCCACAGCTCCTGCACGCCCTCGCCCTGCTGGGGCGGCACCTCGGCGAAGTCGAGCCAGCCCAGGTCGCGCAGGCCGTGCAGCAGGGAGATGAAATTCTTCTGGTAGTCGATGTACTCCCCGCCCTCGTAATAGCCGATGCGCCATTTCTGGCCGTTGTTCTTGACGGGTGCGCCGGACGGGTCGGCGGCCAGACAGGCGGGCGCGGCCAGGACCGCGGCCAGGGCCGCCATGGCGATGGCGGCAAGGATGCCCCGGAAGGTTGTACGCATTGGCAGGACTCCGATTGCGATGGCGTTCGGTTGGGCCGGAAGGCTCCGGCAGGGGTTATGGATCATAGTTCTTTTCGGGCCACAAAGAAAGTCCACGGATCGGCGGTGGGCTCGACGCAGACCCGGGCCGCCCCGCGCGCCAGGAAGAAGTCGAGCACGTCGGTGGCGTGGCAGGAATTGCGGTCGCCGCCGGGGTCGCGCCGGGCGTCGAGCACGTCGAGGACCATGCCGGTGCGGCACAGGCCCCAGCAGTGCTCGACCATGCGCTCCAGGCAGGGCGTGGTGCCGCTGGTGCCGATGAGCAGCACCCAGTCGCTGGGGGCGGTCCATTCCATGATGTTGGCCACATGGAAGGCGCGCCCGGGGAAGCGCTCGCGGGCGTGGGCCACGAACTCGGGCACGAGGTCCAGCCCCGTGTAGTCGCACGGGGGCAGCAGCTCCAGCAGGTTGCCGTCGCCGCAGCCCACGTCGAGCACCGTGTTCCCGGGCGCGAGCAGCGGGGCCAGCACCTGCCCGGCGCGCTCCAGGCGGCGGCGGTAGAGGCCCTGGTCGGTGTAGAAGAAGGCGCGGTGGTCGGTGCCGTAGCGGTCCACGCGCTGGCGGTAGGCCTCGCACATGGCGTCCCAGTCGCCCACGTCGCGGCCATCGAGGATGACCCTGTCGCCGTCCCTGACGATGCCCATGCGTCCTCCTAGCCCCGGGGGCCCTTGTAGCGCAGGCAGAGCATGGTGATGTCGTCCGAGGGCGGCTCGTCGCGCACATGGTCGCGCACCGAGGCGCGCACGGCTTCCACCAGGGCGGCGGGCGCGGCATCCTCCGTGGCGGCCACGGTCTCCAGCAGGCGCTCGTCGGTGTACAGCTCGCGCGCGGCGTTCATGGCCTCGGTGACGCCGTCGGTGTAGACGAAGAAGCGGTCCCCGGGCGCCAGGTGCAGGGTCAGCGGCCGGAAGGGCATGTCCTCCATGGCGCCAACCATGGGCCCGCTGATGTCCTTGAGGTAGCGCACGCCGGAGGCGTCCACCAGGATGGGCGGGTTGTGCCCGCCGTTGGCGTAGGCCAGCTCGCCGGTGCGCACGTCGAGCACGCCCAGGAACAGGGTCACGAACATGGAGCGCGGGTTGTCGCGGGAAATAACGTCGTTGACGGCGGCCATGATCTGCTCCGGGTCCCTGCTCTTCTTGGCCTCGGAGCGGATCAGCGTCATGGTGATGGTCATGAACAGCGCGGCGGGCACGCCCTTGTCGGACACGTCGCCCAGGGTCAGGCAGAGGTGGTCCTCATCGATGAAGAAGAAGTCGTAGAGGTCGCCGCCCACCTCCTTGGCCGGTTCGAGCACGGCATAGAGGTCGAACTCCTCGCGCGAGGGGTAGGGCGGGAAGATCTTGGGCAGCAGGCCCATCTGGATCTCATGGGCCACGTTGAGCTCGCTCTCGATGCGCTCGCGGGCGGCGGTGGCATCCATCAGCTCGCGGATGCGCTGGCGCAGGGACTGCTCCATGAACTCGAAGGCCCCGGCCAGACGGCCCACCTCGTCGCCCCGGGCCTTGGCCAGCCCGGCCAGGGGCGAGGCCTCGCGCTCTTCGGCCAGGAAGTCCTGGCGGTGCAGGTCCAGGGCGTAGCCCGCCAGACGCTCCAGGGGCCGGGCGATGCGCGCGGTGACGAGCAGCCCGGCGGCCAGCCCGAGGAAAAGCGCCACGCCGAGCACCCCGGCCAGTTGCGAGAGCAGATGCCGGGCCGGAGCCTCCAGCTCGGCCACGTAGGCCGTGGTCACGATGTACCAGTCCAGGGCCTTGTTGTAGCGCACGAAGGATTCGCGCCTGCCGCTCTGGGCCTCGCCCTCGGGCAGGGAGTACAACGGCCCGTCGATGCCGCTGGCGGCCTGGGCCACGATGTCGTCGAACAGCCGCTTGCCGGTCAGCCCATTGACGGCCAGGGCGAACTCCGGCTCCACGGCCTCGGGGCGGATCAGGGCCTTGCCGTCGCCGGAAAGCACGGCCACGAAACCGCTGTGGGCGATGGTCACCTTGTCCAGGCTTTCGGCCAGGATGCGCACGATCTGGTCGAGCTTGTGCTGCTCGGCGCGCTCGATGTCCTCGATGTCCACGGCGGCGCCGAGCATCCAGTCCCAGGCCGGGTAGTAGGTGAACAAGCCGAAGTTGCGGACCTGCTCGGCCCCGCCGATGCGCTTCCAGTAGTAGGTGGTGCTGGCCGTGCCCTGGCGCCGGGCCTCCTCGCGCATGGAGGCCGTGACCTTGCGGCCCTTGACGTCGGTGAACACCGACAGGTCGGCCCCGACCATCTCCTTTTCGGGGTAGGCCAGGGCGCGGCCCTTGGCGTCGTAGACGAACAGGTATTCGCCCTGGCCCGGGGCCAGGGTGGCGACCCAGTCCAGGGCCTGGGCGCGGGCCTGCTTTTCGGAAATACGCCCGGCGCGGGCCAGCTCGCGGAAGCGGTCCACCCCCGACAGCACCACGGCGTTCAGGCTGGCGAGCTGGGTCTTGAGGGCGCGGACGGTGGCCAGGCGCTCCATGAGCATGCTCTTGTGGCGGCCCTGCACGTCCAGGTCCACCAGGTGCAGGACGTTGCGCGCCGAACGCTGCTCGGCGACGAGCACGGCCCGCTCCACATCGCGCTTGGAAAAGAAACCCACCGCCCCGGCCACTGCGGCCAGGATGACGAGGATCATCAGGGCGATCTTGATCTTGATGGACATCGGGGCCTGCGCCCTCCCTTGGCTTTGGGGCCGCAAAAACCGGCCGGGTGCTGCGAATCGACAGGAATGTACACACATTGGCTCCTGTTGGGAAGCGCGCAAACCTCCGCGCGCCGCAGGGCCCGCAAGCCGCGCCGGGGGCTTGAAATGCATTCATAAATCCTTACAGTATAGGCAAGACCCTCCCTGCGCCCGGGGCGCGGGAGGCACGCCCACCCAAGGAGGCGGATGCGCATGCCCGACCTGAGAATCTGGGGCGAAACCCAGATATCGAAAATGAAGCGCGACATGGACCGGCGGTTCGAAGCCCTGTGCACGGACTTCGGGCTGCCCCCGGCCCGGCCCTTCGGCGAGGCCGGGCTCTCGGTGGAGCAGGACGGCGACGAGCTGGTGGTACGCGTGGCGGCCCCGGGGCTCGACCCGCAGGACATCGGCGTGAGCGTCGCCGGGCGCCGGGTGGCCATCGCCGCCCGCCGCGTGATGCGCACCGGAGCAGGCGTGCGCGCCGAGTCCTTCCGCAAGGAGCTGTACCTGCCCTGCGCCGTGGCCGCCCGCGAGGTCGCGGCCATCTACAGCGACGGCGTCATCGAGATCCGCATCCCCCGGCGCGCCGCAGACGGCTGCGCCCTGCCCCGACCCAGGCCCTGAAGCTCCAGGAGGACCCCATGGCCCGCACCAGAAAGAAGACCCTCGAAGTGCCTGCGGACGCGCTCCGCTGGCGCCTGGACCCTACGGCCCTGCCCTTTGCCAGTACCGACGACCTGGAGCCCCTGGACGAGATCATCGGCCAGGAGCGCGGGGTGGAGGCCTTCCGCTTCGGCATGGGCATGGCCAAGAAGGGTTACAATATCTTCGTCACCGGGCAGCCCGGCAGCGGGCGGCTGGCCACGGTGCGCCGGCTGCTGGCCGAGCTGGCGGCCACGGACGGCGTGCCCGACGACCTGTGCTACGTGAACAACTTCCGCCACCCCGAGCAGCCGGTGCTGCTGCGCTTTGCCGCCGGGCAGGGCGCGCAGTTCAAGGAGGGCATGCGCAAGTTCCTGGACGACGTGCGCCGCGAGGCGCCCCAGCTCTTCGAGAGCGAGGAGTACATCGCGCGCAAGAACGCCATCGCCGAGGCCCACGAACGCCAGGTGCGCGAGTTCTACAAGTCCATCGAGGACAAGGTGAAGGACACCGGGCTCGTGGTGGTGCGCATGCAGATGGGGCCCATCCAGCGGCCCGACCTGGTGCCCCTGGTGGACGGCGAGCCCAGGCGCATGGTGGACCTGGAGGAGATGGTCGAGGCCGGACGCTTCCCCCGCGAGGAATTCGAACGCCTGCGCGACCGGCGCCTGGAGCTCAAGGAGGAGCTCGACGCCATCGTCCAGAAGGTCCGCGAGCTGCACAAGGCCGTGGCCGCCAAGCACGAGGAGGTGGACCGCCTGATGTTCACCACCCTGGCCCGCGAGCACCTGGAGCCGCTTTTCGAACGCTACCCGGACCCCAAGGTCCGGGCCTACCTGGACGCCGTGCTGGAGCACATGGGCAAGAACCTCGACGACATCAAGATGCTCGGCGGCAGCGGCCCGGCGCCCCAGGGCATGCCCTTCATGGCCATGGCGCCCAGCCCCGAGGCCATCCTGCACCCCTATGCCGTGAACCTGCTGGTGGACAACTCCGAGCGCACGGGCCCGCCGGTGGTCGTGGAGTCCTACCCGACCTACCGCAACCTCTTCGGCAGCATCGAGCGCCTGGCCGACCGCATGGGCACCTGGCGCACGGATTTCACCAAGATCAAGGCCGGGTCCTTCGTCAAGGCCAACGGCGGCTATCTGGTCATCAACCTGCTGGACGCCATCATGGAGCCCGGGGTCTGGCAGACCCTCAAGCGCTCCCTGAAGACCGAGACCATCGAGATCGAAACCTACGACCCGTACTATTTCATCTCGTCCACGGGCCTCAAGCCCGAGCCCATCGCCATGGACGTGAAGGTCGTGGTCCTTGGCGACGCGCGCATCTACGCCCTGTTGCGCCACTACGACCCCGACGTGCCCAAGATCTTCAAGGTCCGCGCGGACTACGAGTCCTCCATGGACCGCACGGACCAGACCCTGGACAAGCTGGCCCGCTTCGTGCGCGCCGAGGTGGACAAGCAGGGGCTCTTGCCGTTCGCGGCCTCGGGCGTGGGCGCCGTGGCCGAAGAGGCCGTGCGCATGGCCGGGCGCCAGGAAAAGCTGACCACGGCCTTCCCGGCCCTGGCCGACCTGCTGGCCGAGGCCGACTTCCAGGCCCGAAGCGCCAAGGCCGCGCAGGTGGACGCCGGGCACGTGCTGGCCGCCGTGACCGCGCGCGTGCACCGCTCCAACCAGATGGAGGAGCGCCTCCAGGAGATGATCGACCGCGGCAGCCTGTTCGTGGACGTGGACGGGGCCAAGGTCGGGCAGGTCAACGGGCTGGCCGTCTACTCCCTGGGCGACTACGCCTTCGGCAAGCCCGCGCGCATCACCGCCGCCACGGCCCTGGGCAAGGAGGGCATCATCAACATCGAGCGCGAGGCCGACATGTCCGGCCCCACGCACAACAAGGGCGTGCTCATCCTGGCGGGCTACCTGCGCGAACGCTTCGCCCAGGACAAGCCCCTGACCCTGGCGGCCAGCATCGCCTTCGAGCAGTCCTACGGCGGCATCGACGGCGACTCGGCCTCGTCCACCGAGCTGTACGCCCTGCTCTCCAGCCTCGCGGACCTGCCCCTGCGCCAGGACATCGCCGTCACCGGCTCGGTGAACCAGAAGGGCGAAATCCAGCCCATCGGCGGGGTCAACGAGAAGATCGAGGGCTTCTACCAGTGCTGCCAGCGCGCCGGGCTCACGGGCCGCCAGGGCGTGATGATCCCCAAGGCCAACGTCAAGGACCTCATGCTGCGCCCCGAGGTGGTCCGGGCCGTGGAGCAGGGCCGCTTCCACGTCTACGCCGTGCAGACGGTGGAAGAGGGCGTCGAGCTGCTCACGGGCACCCCGGCGGGCACGCGCACCAAGGCCGGCGGCTGGACCAAGGGTTCGGTGTTCGCCCTGGCCGACGCCCGGCTGCGCGAACTGGGCGACACCCTGCGCCGCTGGGGCAAGACCGGGGACGACAACGGCCCGGCCCCCAAGGGCACCAAGGCGCGCCAGAAGCCCAAGGCCCCCAAGGGCGCGCCCGAAGCCTAGCAGGCCGCCCCGCAACGGCAACCGGCCGCCGTGCGAGGAAAAATCCACACCCCCGCGCCTGCCGCACGGCGCGGGGGCCGTGGATTTTTCTTGCGCCGCCCGCCCGGGCGTGGTGCGCGCCCCGCGCAAAGCCTTCTGCGCCAGCCGCCCGGGCGGGGCGCACCGCCCCGGCCCCCCGCGCCCAGGGCCCCGCGCGCCGGATTTGCGCTTGCCCTGCCCCGCGCCCGGGCCGTATCCTGCCCCGGTGCACCAGGAGGGCACCCATGATCGTCACCAATATCGAGACCGTGCCGGGCCGGACCATCGTCGAGCACTACGGGCTGGTCACCGGCAGCACCATCCGCGCGCGCAACGTGTTCATCGACATCCTGTGCTACCTGAAAAACCTCGTGGGCGGCGAGCTCAAGGGCTATTCGGCCCTGCTGCGCGACTCCCAGCGCCAGGCCGTGGAGCGCATGGTGGCCCAGGCCGCGGAAATGGGCGCCAACGCCGTGGTCAACGTGCGCTTCTCCACCTCGTCGGTGACCAGCGGGGCCGCCGAGATCTACGCCTACGGCTCCGCCGTGCGCGTGGAATAGCCCGGCCATGGAGAACCTGATCCTCGTCGCGGCGGGCCTGTTGCTGGGGCTGGTGGCCGGGTCGTTCAACGAGCGCCGCCACTACCGCTCCATCGTCCGGCGCGAGCGCGCCCTCATGCACATCCCGGCCCTGACGGTGCGCACCCTGCCCGTGCCCGGAGCGCGCGTGGAGGCCGTGGCCTTCGTCTGCGGCTCCATGGTCGTGTCCGTTGACTATTTCAAGCGCTTCACGGCCTGGCTGCGCACGCTGCTGGGCGGCCCGGTGCGCTCCTACGAGCCGCTGCTGGACCGCGCCCGGCGCGAAGCCCTGCTGCGCATGAAGGAGCTGGCCCCCGACGCCGACATGTTCCTGGGCGTGCGCATCGAAACCTCCAGCGTCAGCGACTCGTCGGGCAGCAGGCGCATCGGCTCGGCGGAGGCCATCGCCTACGCCACGGCCATCCGCCTGCGCAGGAGCTAGGGTGCGCCTGATCCCCCGCCTGCCCCAGGGCAACGTCAACGTCTCGCAGGCCTCCCTGTTGCGCGACTTCGCCCTGCCCCTGGCCGGGGTGGCCGCCGTGGCCGCCCTGCTCTACGTGCTGCTGGGCCTGGCCGTGGACGTGCTGGCCCCGCGCATCCCGCCCGACCTGGAGCGGCGCATGGCCCGCCATCTGGTGGACGGCCACCCCCTGCTGCGCGAGGCCCGCCCCGCCCCGCCCGCCCTGGCCGAACTGGCCGAGCGCACGCGCCAGGCCCTGGGCACCGTGCCCCACGCCGTGGACCTGCGCGTGCTGGCCTCGGGCGAGGTCAACGCCTTCGCCCTGCCCGGGGGCCGCGTGGTGCTGACCACGGGGCTGCTCCAGGCCCTGGAATACGAAAACGAGCTGGTCTTCACCCTGGGCCACGAAATGGGCCACCTGGCGGCCCGCGACCACCTGCGCGGGCTGGGGCGCGGGCTGGTGCTGGCGGCCCTGGCCACGCTGCTCTCGGGCGACGGCGACGGCCTGGGCGGCCTGCTGGAAGGCATGCTCGACCTGGGCGGGCGCCGCTTCTCGCGGGCCCAGGAGCTGGCCGCCGACCAGGCCGGGCTGGACGCCGTGGCGGCCCTTTACGGCCATGCGGGCGGGCTGGAGAAGTTCTTCGACCGCCTGGGCGACGAGGGCAGCGGCGGCCTGGCCGCCCTGGGCCGCACCCACCCCGAGGCCCCCCGGCGCCTGGCGGCCCTGGAGGCGGCCATCCGCCGCCGGGCCCTGCCCGTGGCCGCCCCCCTGCCCCTGCGCCTGCCCCGCTTGTAAACCCCCCGGGCGGCGCCGGGTTCTTCCCGCAGGCCATTTCCATTGCCGCGACCCCGCAGCCGGTGATAGTATTGCCAAATGTCCGCTCCGTCCGCTCCGTCCGGCCCGGGCCCCGGCGCCCGCCCGTCCGGCCCCCGCGCCCCGCTGCGCGCCAGCTCCCTGCCCGTGGCCCTGGCGGCGGTCATCGGGGTCGCCCTGTCCGTGGCGGCCTTCGTCAGTATCGAGCTACGCGAGCGTCATGTCGTACGCCAGGAATTCGCCAGCGCGGCCCAGGGCATGTTCACCAACGTGCGCAAGAGCACCGACCAGGCCCTGCTGCTCACCGAGGCCCTGCACAGCTTCTTCAACGTCAGCGAAAATATTTCACGCAATGATTTCGCTGGCTTCGTCCTTGGCACTGGGGACTACCTGACGGGCATCCAGGCCCTGCAGTGGCTGCCCAGGATCGCCCGCGCCGAGCGCCCGGCCTACGAGGCCCGGGTCCGGGCCGAGGGCCTGGAGGGCTACCGCATCACCGAGCAGGACGCCCAGGGCAACCTCGTGCCCGCAGGCGAACGCGACGAGTACTTCCCCATCCACTACGTCCAGCCCCGGGCCGGAAACGAGGCCGTGCGCGGCTTCGACGCCCAGTCCAAGCCCACCCCGGGCGAACCGCGCCTGGCCGCCCGCGACAGCGGCGAGCTGCGCGCCTCGGGCCGCTTCACCCTCATCCAGGAGACGGGCCGCCAGTTCGGGCTGATCCTGGTGCGCGCCGTCTACGAGCGCCACGCCCCCACAGCCACGCTGCAGGACCGCCGGCGCAACCTGCGCGGCTACATCCAGCTCGTGCTGCGCGGGGGCGACTTCCTCGAATCGTCCATGACCTCGGCCAAGGCCCGGGGTCTGGCCCTGTCCATGCACGACATGAGCGCCCCCGAAAATGAGCGCTTCCTGCACGCCTTCCAGGCCGAAGACATCGACCTCGACCACCCCCCCCAGGGGCTGGTGGCCGTCCGCGACATGGACATCGGCGGGCGCATCTGGCGCGTGACCTGCCTGGCCCGCCCGGAGTTCCTGGCCCTGTTCAGCACCCGCTACTCCTACCTCGCCGGCGGGGGCGGGCTGCTGCTCACCGCCGCCCTGTGCGCCTACCTGCTGGCCATCCTGGACCAGAACCGCAGGACCAACGCCCTGGTGGCCCTGCGCACGGCGGAGCTCCACCAGGCCAAGGAGCAGGCCGACAAGGCCAGCCAGGCCAAGAGCGACTTCCTGGCCAACATGAGCCACGAGATCCGCACGCCCCTGAACGGTATCATCGGCCTGACCGAACTGGCCCTGCGCACCGGGCTTTCCCCGCGCCAGCAGGACTACCTGCGCAAGATCGACCAGTCCTCGCGGCTGCTGCTGGGCATCATCAACGACATCCTGGACTTCTCGCGCATCGAGGCAGGCCGCCTGGCCACCGAGCGCATCGCCTTCCGCCTGGACGAACTGACCGAGCGGGTGCATGCCCAGTTCAGCGAACGCATGGCGGCCAAGGGCCTGCTCTTCTCCGTGGAGCTGGCCCCCGGGCTCCCGGCCCTGGCCAGCGGCGACCCCCTGCGCCTGGAGCAGGTGCTGGTGAACCTGGTGGGCAACGCTCTCAAGTTCACGGCCCACGGTTCCGTGACCCTGCGTGTGGACCCCGCCCCCTCCGGCGCCCCGCCCGGCGGGGTCCGCTTCTGCATTGAGGACACGGGCATCGGCATCGCCCATGGAGACCTGGCCGGGATATTCGAGTCCTTCACCCAGGCCGACCCGTCCATCACCCGCCAGTACGGCGGCTCGGGCCTGGGGCTGGCCATCAGCCGCGGGCTCGTGGAGATGATGGGCGGCACCATCACGGTGCAAAGCGCCCCGGGCCGGGGCAGCACGTTCTGCGTCATCGTGCCTCTGCCCGGCGCCGAGGGCGGCGAGGGCCGCTCCGGGCCCCGGCCAGCCGCCGCGCCGCCCGCGCCGGACGCCGCCGCCCGCGCCGGGCTGTCCGGCCGCGTCCTGCTGGTGGAGGACAACCCCATCAACCAGCAGGTGGCCACGGAGCTGCTCGCCGCCGAAGGGCTCGTCGTGGATGTGGCCGAAAACGGCGCCCGGGCCCTGGAGATGCTCGCCCGAAGCCCTGGCTACGGCGCGGTGTTCATGGACGTGCAGATGCCGGTGATGGACGGCTACGCCGCCACCCGGGCCATCCGCGCCACCCCGGGCCTGGAAGGCCTGCCCATTGTGGCCATGACCGCCCACGCCATGGCCGACGACCGCCAGCGCTGCCTGGACGCGGGCATGGACGACTACCTGGCCAAGCCGCTGGACGTGGGCGAGGTCCGCCGCGTGCTGCGCCGCTGGGCCGCAGGGGAAGAGCGCGCCCCGGCCATCCCGGGCGCGGCGCCGCCGCCCGCCGCCCCGGGCCTCGACCTGCCCGCCGCCCTGGAACGCCTGGGCGGCAACGCCGCCCTGCTGCACAAGCTGCTGGACGATTTCTTCACGGCCCACGGCGACGCGTCCGGGGCCATCGCCCGCAGCCTGGGCGCTGGCGACAGGGAAGCCGCCCTGCGCGAGGCGCATACCGTCAAGGGCGTGGCGGCCAACCTCGGGCTCATGGCCGTGGCCGAATCCGCCGCCGCCCTGGAGGCCGACCTCAAAGCGCCCCGGGCCCGCGAGGCTGGCCTCGACGCTCTGGCCGACGCCCTGCGGCTGGCCCGCGACAGGACCCGGGAACTGGCCCCTGCGCCTGCCAGCCCGCCGCCCGCCGGGGCCCCGGGCCCGCAGGAGACCCCCGGCGACCCCGGCGCGCTGCTGGAAGCCGTGGCCGGGCTGGTGGCCAGCCACGATTTCACGGCAGCCCGGGCCGCCGCCGGGCTGCGGCCCGCCCTGCGCGCCGCCGGGCTGGACGCCCAGGCCCAGAGCCTGGAGGACGCCCTGGCCCGCTACGACTACCACGCGGCGGCGGCGGCCATCGAGGCCCTGCGCGCCCGCATCCTCCCGCCCCAGGAGAACGGACAATGACCGACCAACGCCGCAAGGTGCTCCTCGTGGACGACTCCCCGCTGAACATCACCATCCTCGGGGAAGCCCTGGCCAAGGACTACGAAATCGCCGTGGCCACCAACGGCGCCGACGCCCTGGTCATGGCCGCCGGGCCGCGCCCGCCGGACCTGATCCTGCTGGACATCATCATGCCGGGCATGGACGGCATGGAGGTCTGCGCGGCCCTGAAGGCCGACCCGCTGACCAGCGACGTCCCGGTGATCTTCATCACCGCCATGACCACCGAGGAGGACGAGACCAGGGGCCTGGCCGCCGGGGCCGTGGACTACATCACCAAGCCCTTCAGCATCCCCATCGTCAAGGCCCGGGTGCGCACCCATGTGGAGCTCAAGGCCCAGCGCGACCTGCTGCGCGAGTTGTCCACCATCGACGGACTGACCGGCATCGCCAACCGCCGCCGCCTGGACGAGTTCTGCGCCCGGGAGTGGAAGCGCGCCCAGCGCGCGGGGGCGCCCCTGTCGGTGGTCATGGCCGACATCGACCACTTCAAGGCCTACAACGACACCTACGGCCACGCCGCGGGCGATGACTGCCTGCGGGCCGTGGCCCAGGCCCTGGGGCGGGCCGTCCAGCGCCCCACCGACCTCGTGGCCCGCTACGGCGGCGAGGAGTTCGCCGCCGTGCTGCCGGACACCGACGCCCAGGGCGCCCGGCACATCGCCGAGGCCATGCGCCAGGCCGTGGCCGATCTGGCCCTGGAGCACACGGCCTCCAGCGTGGCCGCCCATGTGACCATCAGCGCAGGCACGGCCACGGCAGTGGCCGCCTCCGGGGCGACCCTGGAAGGGCTGTTCGCCGCTGCCGACGAACGGCTCTACGCAGCCAAGCAGCAGGGCCGCAACCGGGTCGAGGCCGGCCCCGGCGCAGACTGACCATCGCCCCGCCCCCGGACCCCAGGCGCAGCAGGGGCCGCCCTCCTGGCGGAGGGCGGCCCCTGGCGGCCTCTGCGGCGTTCTGGGCCCGCGGCGCGCGCGGGCCTATTGGCCGAAGAGCTTGCGGATGTCGGCGAAGTGCTCCTCGATGGCCCCGCCCACGGCGGCCATGTCCTGGCCTTCGAGCACGGCCAGCAGGTCGTCGTGCAGCGAGGCCTGGCGGGCGGGATGGATGCCTTTGGCACCGTAGTGGATGCCCAGGCAGGCCCAGTAGTAGTTGCCCAGGGACTCCCAGGCCCGCAGCAGGAAGGCGTTGCCCGAGGCGCGCACCAGGGCCTTGTGGAAGTCGATGTCCAGCTTGCGCAGGTTCTTGGTGTCGCCGGAGGCGGCGCACTGGTGCATCTTGGCGGCGATGGCCCGCAGCTCGGTCAGGTCCAACTCGCCCGAGGCCTGGCGCTCGCGGGCCCACTGCACGGCCCGCTTCTCCAGGGCGATGCGCACGGCGTAGTAGTCGCCCAGCTCCTCGGGGGAGAACTCGCGCACCCGGGTGCCCTTGTAGGGCTCGGTTTCCAGGAAACCCTGGGCGATGAGGTCGCGGATGGCCTCGCGCACGGCGCCCTGGCTGACCTGGAGCTCCTTGGAGATGCGCGTTTCCACGATCTTCTCGCCCGGGCGGAACGCGCCGCTCAGGATGGCATCGACAAGATAATCGGCCACTTCGTCGCGCAGCACGCGGCGGTGGATAACGGTATTGCCTTCGGTCATGGACTTCCTCCTGGCCGGGCCTGCCGCCGGGCCCGGGCCCGGATGGCCCCGGCGGGATTGTTGCACGCTGATCATCCGCTCATACATCATATATTGCGCCCCGGCAATGGGCCGGATTGCGAAAATCGAAAAAATCGTCCTTGCCATGCTTCAATTTTGAAAGCAACGGCCAAGACAACCTTCAATTCGCAAAGCGCGAGCGGGAAAGGGCGGTCGCCCGCGCTGGCGGCGTGGCCTTGGGTTCGCAAAAACACGGGGGGAAAAGCGGCTACAGCCCGCGCCGCTGGCGCAGGGGCACCCGCCCGGCCAGGGCGGCGTCGATGCGCTCCAGGGCTTCGGCCCTGCCCCCGGGCAGGCGCACCCGCAGGGCCAGGTGGTTGGAGGCATGATCGGTCAGGAACTGCCCGCGCTCCAGGCGGGTGTGCTCCAGCAGGGTGCGCAGCTCGGCCAGCATGGCCATGGGCCCGGGCAGGGCGAACGCCCCGCGCGCGGCGTCGGCAAACAGCGCCGTCCCGGGCACGAGCATCAGGGTCAGCGCGCCCACGTGGTCGGGCTGCATGGCCGTGAGCGCGGCGCCCGTGGCCCGGGCGTGGGCCTGGGCGCCCTCTTCCCCGGCCAGGCCCAGCAGCACGGTGACATTCAGGCGCAGCCCGGCGGCACGCGCCCGCTGCCCCTGGGCCACGATGGCCGCGCTGTCCGCGCCCTTGCGCACCCGGGCCAGCACGGCGTCATCGCCCGACTCCAGGCCCATGTACACCGTGGCCAGCCCGGCCTGGCGCAGGGCGCGCAGCTCGCCGTCCGTGCGGGCGGCCAGGGAGCGCGCGCTGGCGTAGGCCCCGACCCGGGTGACCCACGGCAGCCGCGCGCGCACCAGGGCCAGCACCTCCAAAAGCCGCGCGGCGGGCAGGGCCAGGGCGTCGCCCCCGCACAGGAAAACCCGGCGCTGGTCCTGGCAGTGGCGCGCGGCGTGGTCCACGTCGTCCGCCACGGTGACCATGTCCTTGGGCCGGTAGGGGTGGCCGTGGTAGGCCCCGCAGAAGGTGCAGGCCCCGTGCGGGCAGCCCACGGCCACCTGGAGCAGGATGCTGCCCGCCTCGTTGGGCGGGCGGATGATGGTGCCCTGATGGTCCACGCTAGCCCCTGGCCTCTTCCTCGGGCCGCAGCCAGTAGGGGTTGGTGATGTCCTCGAACACGGCCAGGGCCGCCGTGGCGCCCTCGCCCACGGCGGTGGCGATCTGCTGCACCCCGCCGATGACATCGCCGCAGGCGTACACGCGCGGGATGTTGGTGCGCATGCCGCGGTCCACCGTGATGCAGCCGTATTCGTCCAGGCGCACCCCAAGCTGCTGGGCAATGCCCGTGTTCGGGTTCCAGCCGATGGCCAGAAACGCGCCGTCCACCTTCAGCTCGCGCTCGCTGCCGTCGGCCACATTGCGCAGGCGCACGGCGGCCAACCCGTCCGCCCCGGCCACGAACTCCTCGACCACGGTGTTCCAGAGCACGGGGATGCCCGCCTTCTCCACGCCGTTCTGCAGGTGGCGCTCGGCGCGGAAGGCGGCCCGGCGGTGGACGATGGTCACGCCCACGCCCATGTTCTTCAGGTGCAGGGCCTCGGTCAGGGCGGTGTTGCCGCCGCCGACCATGATCACCTCGCGGCCCTTGTAGGCCCAGCCGTCGCACGAGGCGCACACGCTGACCCCCCGGCCAAAGAGGCGCTGCTCGCCGGGCACCCCCAGCAGCTTGGCGCTGGAGCCCGTGGCCAGGACCAGGGCCTTGGCCAGGTAGCGCCCGCGCGGGGTGACCACCTCCACCATGCGCCCGAGCTTGACCTCCTCCACGGGCTCGCCCTCGTGGATGGTGCAATAGCCCCGGGCCTGCTCGGCGATCATCTCCATGAGCTTCAGCCCGCCCACGTGCTTGAAGCCGGGGTAGTTCTCCACCTCGGGGGTCAGCAGCACCTGCCCGCCGATGGCGCCCTTTTCCAGCACCAGGGTCTTCAGGCCGCTGCGCTCGGTGTAGATGGCGGCGGTCAGCCCGGCGGGCCCGGCCCCGGCCACCACCACATCGTAGACCTCGGCGCCCCCGTCGGCCCCGGGCCCGGCCTCGGCGCCGCGCGCCTGGCGCAGGATATCGCCCACCACGCCCTGCACGCCCCCGGCGTCCAGGGCCTCGAACAGCTCTTCCACGGTCTTCAGCGCCGCCAGCTCAATGGCGAAGCGCTCCTCGGGCAGGAGCCCCTTCTGGCGGAAGGTCTCGTTGATGACCGTCAGCGGCAGGGCCGAGGCCTCGTAGCGCGCGGCCAGGTCCTGGTTCTCGCCGGTCTCGATGCATTCGGCGCTGACCAGCCCCGGGCGTTCCAGGGCCGCGCGGAAGGCGTTGGACACCTGCCCCGGGCAGTAGGGGCAGGTGGGGCTGATGAAGACCCGGACCTCGCGCGGCTCCTCCAGCTCGGCCAGCACCTGGCGCGAAATCTCCGACAGCCCGCTGCGCCCCGCCGCGGCCAGCAGCACCGTCTCGATGAGCACCCGGGCCTCCTCGCCCAGGGGCGCCCCGGTGTAGCGGATGGCGACGCGGTCCGGCGCCACCAGCAGGGTCGGCGCGCGGGTCACCTTGCGCCGGGCGGCCTGCTCGGAGTCCGCGTCGTGGAAGCTGACGTGGATCTTCTCGCCCAGGCGCGCCATGTCGCGCAGCAGCAGGGTCATGGCCTCGGCGTAGGGCTCGTTCTCCCCGGCCCGGGTGTAGGCCTCCAGGGCCACCTCGTCCTGCATGCCCGCGAACACTTCGCGCAGGTGGGCGCGGCTGTCCTCGGGCAGGTACCAGTCCTTTTCCTCGGCGGCCTTGTTCGGGCTCGTCTCGCTCATGGGGGGTCTCCGGGCGCCGCCGCCCGGAGGCGGGGCGCGTTGCTTGCGTTTTTACGATCCAGCGGACAAACTACCACCCCTGCGCCACCCTGTTCAACCCCGGATGCATGCCATGCCCCTGCCCCGCCCGCTGTGCGCCGCCCTGGCCCTTGCCGCCCTGCTGCTGGCCCTGGCCGGACCGGCCCCCGCCCAGCCTTCCGCCCAGGTCCAGGACACCGCCCGGAACACCACCCAGGACACCCCCGGGCCCGTGCAGGCCGCGCGCCGCGCCCAGCAGGCTCTGGAGGCGGGAGACGCCCGCGCAGCCCTGGAACTGGCCGACCAGGCCCTGCAAGGCGGGCTGAGCGGCGACGAGAACCGCGCCGTGACCCTGAAAATCCGGGGCGCCGCGCGCCAGCTGCTGGGCGACCTGCCCGGGGCCCTGGCCGACTATTCCCAGGCCGTGACCGTGGCCCCGCACTACCCCGAGGCCTTCAACAACCGGGGCGCGGCCTTCCTGGAGCTGGGCGACGCCCAGGCCGCCCGGGCCGACTTCGACCGCGCCCTGGACCTGCGCCCGGACTACGCCCTGGCCCGCTTCAACTTGGCCCGCGCCGCCCTGGAACTGGGCGAGGCGCCCCTGGCCGCGCGCGAGCTGACCATCCTGCTGGCCCACGCGGGCCCGGACCCGGCGGCCTTCTTCCTGCGCGGGCGCGCCCGGCAGGCCATGGGCCTGGCCGGCCCGGCCATGGAGGACTACGCCGCCGCCCTGGAGCTGGACCCCGGCGCCCCGGAACCGCGTCTGGCCCGGGGGGGGCTGCGCCTGGCTGCGGGCGACCCGGCGGGCGCCCTGGAGGATTTCGACCACGCCGCCAACGGCGTGCCGGACCGGGCCGTGCTGCACTTCAACCGCGCCGTGGCCCTGGAGCGCCTGGGCCGGGCCGCCGAGGCCGAGGCCGCCTACTCCGAGGCCCTGCGCATCGACCCCGACCTGCCCGACGCGCGCAACAACCGGGGCGCCCTGCGCAGCCTGGCCGGGCGCCACGCCCAGGCCCTGGAGGACCTGGACCACGCCCTGCGTCTGGTCCCGGCCTTCGTCCCGGCCCTGGTCAACCGCGCTGCGGCTCACGAGGCCCTGGGCAACCCCGCCGCCGCCATGGCCGACCTGGACCGCGCCCGGGCCCTGGCGCCCGGGCTGCCCGGCCTGGACGCCAACCGCGCCCGGCTGGCCCTGACGCACAACGATTTTTCCGCCGCCGCCCAGGCCTTTGCCGCCGTGCTGGAACGCGACCCCGCCGACGCGGCGGCCCTGCTGGGCCGGGCCCGGGCCCGGCTGCTCGCGGGCGACGCCCAGGGCGCCGCAGCCGACTGCGCGGCCCTGCTGGACGCCGCCCCCGGCGCGGGCCCGCGCGCCGAGGCCCTGCTGCTGCGCGGCCAGGCCCGCTTCCTGGCCGGGGATTTCGCCGGGGCCGACGCCGACCTGGACGCGCATCTGGCGGCCCGGCCCGGCGCCCTGCGCCCGGCCCTGTGGCGGCACTTCGCGCGGCTGCGCGCCGGGCTTCAGGCTGCGCCCCCCGAGGCCCGCTGCGCGGGCAACGACTGGCCCTGCCCCCTGCTGCTGCTGGCGCGCGGCGAATTGGCCGCCCAGGAGCTGGAACGCCGCGCCGGGGCGGACCCGGCCCGACAGTGCGAGGCCCGCTTCTTCGCCGGGCAGGCACAGCTGGTGCGCGGCGACGCGGTACAGGCCGTGCGCCTGTTCCAGGCCGCGCAGCAGACCCGGCGCCCGGACCTGCCCGAGTACCACGGCGCCCAGGCCGAGCTGCGCCGCCTGGGCTTCTAGCTGGCTGGCGGGAAATTCCTTTCCGGGCCGTGCAACACCGGCGCGAAGGCGGCGCAAAAAAAATCCAGGCCCGCGCGTCCCAGGACGGACGCGCGGGCCTGATTTTTTGAGCAGCGCGGCGGGGCGCCATTGCGGGACGGCCAGCCAGGGCACCCCCATGGACAGCGCACCTGGCTGATTGACGGAAAATTCCTCTGGGCGACGGGCCGCCTGCGGATCCGGGCTCAGGGGGCGAGGGGCGGACCCAGAGCGCCCACGGTCCGCAGGGCGGCGTCGTGGGCGGCGCGGACCCGCGCGGCCAGCGCGTCCTGCCCGGCGCGATCGTCGGCCACGGCCCCGGCCAGGGCGCGCAGCCGCTGGAGCAGCGCCGGGGGCAGCGGCGTCACGGCGTGCCCGGCCCCGGCCAGGGCCTCCAGGGCCCGGGCGTTGGCCGTGGCCACGGCCACGCTCAATTCATGGTCGGCCTGGACCACCATGGCGTCGAAGATCTTGCGCACCACGGCGGGCAGAGCCTCGTAGGACTCGCGGCGCACCACCAGCAGCATCCGCCGCCCCGGGGCCTGCCAGCCCGGGCCCAGGCCGTGGGGCGCGGCAGCGGGCAGCCCGGCGGCGGCCTCGTGGTGCGCGCCGTGCCAGGCAGCGGCGTCCAGCTCGCCGCGCGCCAGGGCCTGGGCCAGGGCGGCCCCGCCCCCCACCGGCTCGGGGCGCACTGCCGCGCCCGCCCGGGCCAGCACTTCGGCGGCCAGGCCCCGGGCGGGCAGCACCAGCCCTTCCAGCCCCTGCGGCCCGGCCAGGGGCCGCCGCGACCAGGCGAAGACCCCCGGCCCGGCATCGCCCATGGGCCGCCCGTAGAGCCCCAGGGGCAGCAGGACTTCCTTGAGCAGCTCCTGCCCGCCCAGCTGGTACAGCCAGGCGTCCAGCCCCCGGGGGCCCAGGCCGAAAGGCACTCCGCCGAACCACTCCAGGGCCGGAACCCGGTCCGCCAGGGCCCAGGCGTCCAGGTGGGCGCAGTCGGCCTGCCCGGCCAGGACCATGGCCGCCACCTCGGCCTGCGAGACCCCCGCCGGGGCCACGCGCACGTCCAAGGCCAGGCGGCTCTCGGTGAGCAGCGACACCTGGCGGGCAAAGCGGAAGACCCCGGCGGTGTAAAGCTCCAGCTCGGCGGGCCAGGCCAGGACCATGCGCCAGCGCGCCCGGCCCGGGGGCGGGGTCAGGGCCCGGGCCGCCGGGGCCAGCAGGGTGCCCGCTCCGGCCAGGGCCAGGGCCCGCAGAAAATCGCGCCTGTGCATGCTCGCCACCGCCTCGCCTTGGGGGGCGGAAACCGTTCCCGCCCCCGGGCGCACCTACCACAATCCGGCCCGAAAGGCGAGACGGCCCGCCGGGCCGGAGATGGAACCCGCGCATATCGTTTGTGAAGATCACATGACTTTGCTATAAAAGACGCACACCTTACTGCACCGGAGCGTGCATGACCGTCCTGCGCCAGTTTTTCGCCGCCGCCCTGCTGCTGCTCGCCCTGGCCCCGCCCCTGCCGGCCCGGGCGGGAGGGGAGATCGTGCTGGGCATGTCGGCGGCCTTCAGCGGGCCCACCCGGGGCCTGGGCATCGAACTGTACCGGGGGGCGCAGGCCTGCTTCGCCGGGGTCAACGCCGCAGGCGGCGTGCATGGCCGGACCATCGCCATCCGCGCCCTGGACGACCGCTACGCTCCGGACCCGGCCATCGAGAACGCCATCACCTTCGCCGAGCAGGGCGACGTGTTCGCGCTGTTCGGGCAGGTGGGCACGCCCACGGCCACCCGCGTGCTGCCCCTGCTGCGCCGCTACCAGGGCCGGGGCCTGTACCTGCTCTTCCCCCTCACCGGGGCCGAGCCCCTGCGCCAGCCGCCCTACGACCGCTGGGTGTTCAACCTGCGCGCCTCCTACGCCCAGGAGGCCCGGGGACTGGTGGACAATTTCGTGCGCCAGGGCCGCACGCGCATCGCCGTGCTGCACCAGGCCGACGCCTACGGCCGCGCGGGCTGGGACGGGGTGCGCAAGGCCCTGGCGCGCTTCGACCTGGCCATCGCCGCCGAGGCCAGCCACGCCCGGAGCGCGGGTCCCGACGCGGACATGGGCCCCCAGGTGGACATCATCGCCCAGGGGCACCCCGACGCAGTGGTCGCGGTGGGGTCCTCCGAGGCTTGCGCGGCCTTCGTGCGCCATGCGCGCGACAAGGGCCTGGACGTGCCCGTGGCCGTGCTCTCCTTCGCCGGAGCCGAACACCTGACGGCGCTGCTGTTGCGTGCGGGCAAGGCCGCCGGGCGCGACTACACCGCCGACCTCGTGCTCTCCCAGGCCGTGCCCAGCCACGCCGACCCCGCGCTGCCCGCCGGGGCCGCCTACCACCAAGCCATGGAGCGCTTCGCGCCGCCGCCCCCGGCCACGCTGGTGGGCGACGACTACGAGCCCCTGCCCTACAGCCTGGCGTCCTTCGAGGGCTACCTGGCGGCACGGTTGTTCGTGGAGGCCCTGCGGCGCATGGGGCCGGACCCGCACCCGCGCATGCTGCCCGAGGCCATGCGCGGGCTGGCCGGATTCGACCTGGGGGTGGGCGAACCCGTGGGCTTCGGCCCGGCCAGCAACCAGGCCCTGTCACGGGTCCACTTCGTCGCCGTGGAGCAGGGCCGTCTGGTCCCGGTCAAGGACTTCGCACGGTGGCGCAAATGATCTTCTCCGGGCTGTTCAAACGCACCCTGGTGTTCATGATCCTGGCCTTCGGCGTCATCGCCTCGGCCACCTCGCTGTATTCGTCCTACAGCCTGCGCGAGCGCATGACCCGCGAGTTCGAGAGCAAGGGCCTGGCCATCGCCGGGTCCATCGCCAGCTCCAGCGTGGACCTGCTGCTCTCCGACGACGCAGCGGCCATCCAGTCGGGCATCGACCAGTACCTGGGCATCGAGGGCGTGAGCTACGTACTGGTGGCCTCGCGCCAGGGCGACATCCTGGCCCACACCTTCGTGCCCGAGGTGCCCCAGGCCATCGTCTCGGCCCTGTGGGACCTGCGGGTGCGCACCGGGGGCCGCCTGCGCGCGCCCGATATCCAGACCTTCGACATCGAGGGCCCCGGCCCGGTGATCCATGTCAGCTACCCCGTGCTGGCGGGTGAGGCTGGCACCGTGCACATCGGCATGGACCGGCGCATCATCGCCGGGGTCATCCGCGCCTCGATCGTCAACCTGCAGATCCTGACCCTGTGCGTCTTCGTGGTCTGCGTGGCGGCGGCCTACTCGTATACCAACAACATCTCCCGGCCGCTGACGGCCCTGGCCGCCTACGCCCGCCGCGTGCGCGGGCACGATTTCTCCGACCCGCCGGACATCCCGGCCCTGGGCGACGAGGTGGCCGAGGTGGCCGACGCCTTCCGCACCACCGCCCAGGAGCTGGCGGCCTTCATCACCGACCTGGAAAAGCGCATGGGCGACGCCACGGCGGAGAGCCGTGACGCCCTGGCCACGGTCTCGGCCGTGCTGCGCAACATGGCCGACGGCCTGTTCCTGGCCGGGCCGGACGGCCGCGTGGTCCAGGCCAACCCGGCCCTGGCGGCCATGCTGGGCCGCGCCCCCAGGGCCCTGCCCGGAGCGCTGGCGGCCGAGCTGCTGGGCACCGACCCGGCGCGGATGCTCCTGCCCGGCACCGCCGGACGCGAGCGGACCACCGCCGAGATCATCGTGCCCCGCGTGGGGAGCGCGCCCTTCCCCGCCGAAATATCCCTGGCCACCCTGAGCCTGGGCGGCGCGGAACATGTGGTGGGCATCCTGCGCGACATCACCGCCCGCAAGCGGGCCGAGCAGGAACTGCGCGACGCCCACGACGCCCTGGAAGGCCGCGTGCGCAGCCGCACCGAGGAGTTGTGGCGCGCCAACGAAAAACTCAGCGGCGAGATCGCCGAGCGGCGCCAGGCCGAGGCCGCCCTGCGGCGCGCCGAGGCCAAGTTCCGGGGCATCTTCGAGAACGCCATCGAGGGCATCTTCCAGCTCGACCCCGAGGGCCGCTACGTGGAAGCCAACCCGGCCCTGGCGCGCATCTTCGGCTATCCGGACCCGGCGAGCTTCCTGGAGGCCATGGCCGCCGACCCGCAGGCCGCCGAGGTCGCCGCCGGGCGCGAGGCCGATTTCCTGACCCGGCTGCGCGCCGGGGGCGACGTGCACGGCTTCGAGTCCCAGGCCCGGCGCCGCGATGGCCGCGTGATCTGGATCTCGCGCCACGCCCGCCCCGTGCGCGACGACCAGGGCGCCACCCTGGGCTACGAGGGCTTCCTGCAGGACATCACCGAGCGCAAGGAAACCGAGTCGCGCCTGATGCACCAGGCCTTCCACGACCCGCTGACCGGACTGCCCAACCGGACCCTGTTCCTGGACCACCTGCGCCTGGCCATGGAGCGCGCCCGCCGCAACCCGGGCTACCTGTTCTGCGTGCTCTACATGGACCTGGACCGCTTCAAGATCATCAACGACAGCCTGGGCCACTCCATCGGCGACGAACTGCTCAAGCACGTGGCCCGGCAGCTGGAAGCCGCCGTGCGCGCCATGGACACCGTGGCCCGCTTCGGCGGCGACGAGTTCGCCGTGCTGCTGGAAGACTTCCACCACCCCCGCGAGGTGGTGACCATCGCCAAGCGCATCCTGGCCGCCGTGCGCACCCCGGCCAGCCTGGGCGGCTACGATGTGCACACCTCGGCCAGCATCGGCATCGTGCTGCTCACCGAGCACTACACCCAGGCCGACCTCATCCTGCGCGACGCCGACACGGCCATGTACCACGCCAAGGCCGCTGGGAAATCGCGCTTCAAGGTCTTCAACCGCCGCATGCACGAGCAGGCCGTGCGCCAGCTGCGCCTGGAAACGGACCTGGCCCGCTCGGTGCGCAACAACGACTTCACCCTGCTCTTCCAGCCCATGCGCAACGTCCGCACCGGGGCGCTGGAAGGCTTCGAGGCATTGGTGCGCTGGGCGCACCCCGAGCGCGGGCTGCTGGCCCCGGCGGAGTTCATCCACGTGGCCGAGGACACCGGGCTGATCTTCCCCCTGGGCGACTGGGTGCTGGACCAGGTGGGCGCCACGGTGCGCGCCTGGGAGGCCCTGTTCGGGCCCGAGGCGCCCGTGGGCATCTCCGTCAACCTCTCGGCCAAGCAGTTCATGCAGCCCGGCCTGAGCGCGCGGGTGGAGGCCGTGCTGCGCCGCACGGGCATCCGCCCGGCCAACCTGCGCCTGGAAACCACCGAGAGCGTACTCATGGACCACGCCAGCGCGGCCATCGACATGCTGCGCCAGCTCAAGGCCCACGGGGTGGTCCTGGCCATGGACGACTTCGGCACGGGCTATTCCTCCCTGTCCTACCTGCGCCAGTTCCCCATCGACATGCTCAAGATCGACCGCAGCTTCGTCTCGCGCTGCGACACCGACGGCGAGGCGCGGGTCATCGTCCACTCCATCCTGACCCTGGCCGGGAACCTGGGCATCGCCGCCGTGGCCGAGGGGGTGGACACCCCCGGGCAGCTGGACACCCTGCGCGAGCTGGGCTGCGCCTACGCCCAGGGCTACCTGTTCTCGCGGCCCCTGCCCCGCTCCGAGGCCGAGGCCCTGCTGCGGGCCGACCTGGAGGCGCGCGGGGCCTGACGGGCGGTTGAATCCTTCCCTTTCCCGGGCCGCCCAGGAAGATGAGGCGGCGGCGCGAAAAAAAATCCAAGCCCCCCCCGCGCGGCCCGGCGCGTGGCCCGACACACGGCCCGGCATGCGGCAAAACAGGCACGGGACTTTGGATTTTTTTGGGTGGCGCGGCAGGTCACCGCCTGGGGCGGCCTGTCGGCCCCGGCTCCGGGCAGGGCGACCGCCCGAAAACGGAAAAGGACTGCGCGCCGCCACCCGCCAGCCCGGGCCTCGCCCTGGCGTTTCGATGCCGCGCACTGCGCCGCTTTGCCGCTTTGTCCTCCTCCCCCCCCCCCCGCCGCCCCCCGGGCGGGCCGCCCCGGCGGCGCCGGTTTCCCGCTGGCACACGCGCCTTTCGGGCCACCGCCCGGTGCGGGCGGCCCGCAGGGCCCGATTTTGTTCTCCAAAAACATCGGCAGCGATTCTTGACGGTTGCACCCCAAGGGCAACTTTTTGCCGCCGCAGACCTTAAGTTTCCCCCATAATGCCCGATAAGACTGGCAACCAGAAGGACGACTCCGCCCTGCGGCGTCCGCCCCCTTTGTGAACGAGGCAGGCCATGGCGCAGATCATCGACATCACACCAAGATCCCGGGACATCCGGCCCGTGCTGATGCTGTTGACCTCGCACCGGATGGACTGCTTCCTGCTGTGCGTCAAGTGCCTGGAGCTGTACACCGACCTGTCGCGCTTCAAGAAGATCTACATCGTGGCCAACGCCGTGAGCGACGAGCACGCGGTGATCATCAAGTCGTTCCAGAAGCGCCACCAGGACGTCATCGACGTGCACACCACCCCGCGCGGGCTCATCCCCGCCGTGGTGTCCATGCAGAATTTCATCATGGCCCGCCACGCGCAGGACGTCATCATCCGCCTGTCGGAGGACGTGTTCGTGACGCCCAACTGGCTGGACCACCTGCTGGCGGCCTTCAAGCTGCACCGCGGCGACGGGGCCGTGCCCCTGGCCTCGTGCGTCACACCCGTGAGCCGCACGGGCAGGCAGGTCATGGACCGCGTCCTGCGCGCGCATTTCCCCGAGGAGCGCGCGCGCCTGCCGCACCTGCCCATGGAGACCAACGCGGTCTACCACCGCTTCGTGTGGGAAAAGATCCTGCACCACGGGCTGGTGGAGAAGTACCTGGACCTGGAGCGGCCCCGCTACCTCTATCTGGGGCACATCAGCGTGGACTGCGTGATGTTCGACGGGCGGCTGATGGACGCGGTGGTGCCCATCCCCCTGCGCGTGCCCGCCGGGGTCAGCCGGGTGGACGAATTCCACATCAACGGCCACCTGCGCACCACGGGCCGCCGGGCCGTGGTGGCCACCGACGCGGTGGTCCACCATTTCAGCCACTCCGGGCCCGAGGCCTTCCTGCGCCGCCACGTGAGCCTGGACGACATCTGGTGGTACATGACGTTCCTGCAGGACAGCCCCGCCTACCGCGTGCCCAAGGCCTTCGCGGCGCAGCGCGCCGCCGGGGCCGGGGCGCCCCGGCTGGCCGCGGGCGCAGCGCCCAGGCCGGAGATCCTGCGCCTGATGCGCGAGCGCGAGTTGCGGGTGCTCAAATAGTCTCGTGATAACCAGAGACGGCGGACCGGGCGGGGAGGGGAGTCTCTTCCTCCGGCCTGCCACCCGGAGCGATCCGGAACGGGTAAGCGCCGGGGCCGCGGACATCGGGTTCGCGGCCCTCCGCTTTTTGGTGCAGGGGCGCCGGGGCCGCGCAGGCGGCCCGGCAGCGGGCGCGGGCGGGAAGGCCCGCCCCGGGCCTCAGCCCTGGTCCAGGGCCACCTTGAGGATGACCTTGTGCACCGGCCCGGGGCAGACCAGGGGCATGTGCGCGTCGTGGGGGAACAGGATGGCGAACTGCCCGGCGCGAACGTCCAGCCAGGCGTCGGGCTCGTCGGCGAAAAAGCCCACGTCGCGCGCGGGGTCGAAGGGCTCCCGGGGCAGGACGCAGGCCCGCCGGGGCTTCCAGCCCATGTGGTCCACCCCCGCCAGGACGCATTGCACGTCGATATAGCGGTCATGGACTTCCAGGTGCGCCTGGGCCCGGCTGCGGCCCGCCCCGCGCGCCACCACGGCCCAGGAGCGCTGGCCGTCGATAGGGTGGCGCCCCTCGGGCAGCCCGGCCAGACCCGGCTGGTCCAGAAAGGCAAACGCCCGGGCCAGCCCCGGGTTCAGGGCCGCGTACAGCCCGGCCATGGCAAACTCGTCCTGGATCATCCGCCCTCCCCCCCGGCGGGCGCAACCAGCGCGCCGGGAAGCCCCATGTACGCCCCCCGGCCCGCCAAAGGCAAGCGTCAGCCCTCTCCGGGGCCGCCCCGCCCGCCCGGCCACCCGCAGGGCCAGGCCCGGGCGCGGACCGTCCGCGCCCGGGCTCAGTCCGCAGGCTGGGCGCCCAGGGGCGCGCGCCGGTCGCGGACCACGGAGTTGCCCGCCGTGGCCTTGGCGAACTTCTTGATCTCCGCCGCGCGGTGCGAAAGCTCCTCCTGGGACACGGGGAACTCGAAGGTGGCGTCGAGGATGCCCATGGACGCCGAGACCAGGGGGAAGCGCGCGGGCTGGCCGTCGCGGCCCTTGGCCTCGATGTAGCCGCAGCGGCGGTCCTGCTCGCTGTAGAACTCGGGGATGCGCTCCTCGAACTGGCGCGCGATGTCGTCGCACACGGCGCGGATGGTCGCCGGGTCGCCGATGAGCAGGAAGTCGTCGCCGCCGATGTGGCCGATGAAGTCCGAAGGCCGCCCGTGGGCGGCCACGGCGGAGCGGATGATCTGAGCCGTGGCCATGATGACCCGGTCGCCGCTCTTGAAGCCGTACACGTCGTTGTAGGCCTTGAAGTTGTCCAGGTCGAGATACATGATGCCCGAGGCGGTCTTCTGGCGGTTGCGCTTCTCGATCTCCTGCTCGATGGTCACGTTGCCGGGCAGGCCGGTGAGCGGGTTGGAGCCCTTGGCCAGCTCGATCTGCACACGCATCAGGGTGTCGAGCATCTTCTGCACCGAGATGGTGCCCAGCAGGCGGCGCCGGTCCACCACGATGATATCGTCGTAGATCTTGTCGTTGGCGCGCTGCATGGCCGCGCCCGCCACCTCCTCGATGGCCTGCTCGGCGTCCACGATGAGCGGCGCAGTGTCCATGAGCACGTCCACGGGCCGGTTGTAGTACAGCGAGATGCCGTACTTGGTGCCCAGGCGCCGGTCGAGGTTGTAGTTCATGAGCAGCCCCACGGGCCGATCGCCGCGCACGACCACGATGCTGCTCATGGGCGGCTTGCCCTCCAGGGCGGCCTTGACCTCGCTGATGGCCGTGCCTGCGGGCACGGAGATGGTCTGCTGGGCGATCTCGCGCGACTTCAGGCGGCAGTTCAGCTCGCCGCTTTCGATGCCGCGCACGTCGATCTTGCTGGGCACGTCCACCTGGACCGCCTCCAGGGCCGTGGCGGGCCGGGCGAACAGGTGGCCCTGGCCCGCGTAGACGCCCATGCTCACCAGGGAGCTGAACTCCGTCTCCGTCTCCACGCCCTCGGCCAGCAGCTTGCCGCCCACCTTCTGGGCCAAGAGGACCAGGGTCTCGATCATGGTCCGCTTGATGGGGTTGGACTCGATGCCCCGGATGAGCGAGCCGTCGGCCTTGATGAAGTCGGGCCGCACCTGGGAGAGGAAGTGCAGATTGGTGGTGCCCGCGCCCACGTCGTCCACGGCGATGAGCAGCCCGGCGGCGCGGCACAGCTCCAGCTTGCGTTGCAGGGCGTCCTGGTCGGCCACCAGGTTGCGCTCGGAAAATTCGAGCACCACGTCCGACGGCGCCACCCCGGCGCGTTCGGCCAGGTCGCGCACCTCGGCGAACAGCGCCTCGGCGTCGTGCAGCGACTGGGTGTGCACGTTGAGGAACAGCCGGCCCTTGAACCCGGTGGGCACGGCGGCCAGGGCGCGGGTCAGGCACAGCCGCTCCAGGGCCAGGCTTTCGCCCACCTCGGCGGCGAAGCCGAACAGCGTGCGCGCCTCGGCCATGAGCCCGCCGCCGCCGCCCCGGGCCAGGGCCTCCCAGCCCAGCACGCCCCCGCTGGCGAAGTCCACCACCGGCTGGAACAGGGTCTGGATGTCGCCCCGGGTGAGCATGTCCATGAACTCGCGGTGCATGGCGAAGCGCTCGGAGTCGGGCTTGCTTTCGGCCACGCGCCGGGCCTGGAGCAGGGCCCGGAACAGGGTCTTGTCCAGGTCCTCGCCGGGGCGCGGGTCCAGCAGGGCCATGCCGATGCGCAGCGTGAGCGGGTGCTCCAGGTACCGCGCGCTCTGGGCGCCGATGGCCTCCTGCACGCGGAAGCGGAAGCCCGCGTAGGCGTCGAACAGGTCGCAGCGCTCGGCGGGGTCGGTGCGAAAGAAGATGGCGTAGCCGCCGATGCCCGTCTTCTCCACCCCCGTGACCCGGCAGCAGGGGAAGAACTCCGCGAAGCCGGCCATGGCCTTGTCCAGCAGCACCCCGAGCAGCATGAGCCCCAGGTCCTCGCCGAACCCAGCGGCCAGGGCCTCGAAGTCCACGCAGTCCAGGGTCACCAGGCCCACGGTGCCGTCCTGCACGTCGCGCGACAGGCTGCGGAAGTTTTCCAGGGACATGAATCCACAGGCCGACGGCGCGCGCCGGGCCCGCAGCTCCGGATTCACATGCAGCATCCCCGACATGATCAGCGAACTGGTCCGGTCCACAGGCTTCATCGTCTCCCCCCTGCGGCGAGCGCCGCCGCCCGGGGCGCGGCACGGGCCGACACCCCACGGGGGGAAATAGCAAAAGGCCCATGGCCTTGTCGTTACGGCGCAGGTGACATTCTCGTGACGATGGGGAAAACCGCGCGGGGCTGCGCGGGCGCAAAAAAGCCCCGGACCGGGGGTCCGGGGCGTGCTGGCCTGGAGCCCACGAGCAGAATTGAACTGCTGACCTCGTCCTTACCAAGGACGCGCTCTACCTACTGAGCTACGTGGGCGCGGGCCCCGTCGTGCGGGGCACCCGGGTTCTTAATCCCGCCCCCCGGAGCCGGTCAAGGGGAAAAGCGCGCCGGGCCGGGCGCCGGGCCGGGGGCGGAGGCAGGGGCCAGCCCGTGGGCCCCGGCGCGCAGGCCCAGGAAGAACCGCCGCGCGTTCTGGCCCAGGGTGCGGATGCGGTAGCCGCCCTCCTGGACCACCAGCACCGGCAGGCCCAGGGCCCCGATGGCCCGGCCGTTGGCCTCGAAATCCCCGGGGGTCAGGCTCCAGGTGCCCGTGGGGTCGCCCTTGGCCGTGTCCAGCCCCAGGCTGACCACCAGCACCCCGGGGGCGAAGCGGCGGATGCGCTCCAGGGCCTTGCCCAGGGCCCGGGCAAAGGCCGCGCCGTCGGTGTTCTCAGGCAGGGGCAGGTTCAGGTTGCAGCCCCGGCCCCGGCCCTCGCCCGTCTCGCTGGCGAAGCCGCTGAAATAGGGATAGGCGAAGGACGGATGCCCGTGGATGGACACGGTGAGCACGTCGTCGCGGGCGTAGAAGATGTCCTGGGTGCCGTTGCCGTGGTGGTAGTCGATGTCCAGCACGGCAACGCGCCCGTGGGCCGAAAGGTGGTGGGCGGCCACGGCGGCGGAGTTGAAATAGCAGAACCCGCCGAAGGCCCGGCGCTCGGCGTGGTGCCCCGGAGGGCGTACCAGGGCGTAGGCCAGGCGCTGGCCGTCGAGCACGGCGTCGGCGGCGGTCAGCGCGCAGTCCACCGCGCCCCGGGCCGCGCGGTAGGCGTTGGCATTGAGGGGCGTGAAGGTGTCGATGCAGTAGTAGCCCGCGCGCACGGGCAGCTCCCGGGGCGGGCGGGCCTGGTTGCGGATGGGAAACACGTAGGGATAGATGGACTTGCCCGGCGGCAGCTTGGCCGTGGCGGCCTTGAAATAGCGGACCATGCCCGCGTCGTGCACGGCCAGGATGGCCCGCTCGGGATGCCTGCGCGCCGCCACGGGCAGGAACAGCCCCGTGGGCCCCAGGGTTTTCATCAGCGTGCGCACCCGCGCCGGGGATTCCACATAACCCCGCTCATGGACGTGGTGGATGTCGTGGTCGCGGTTCACCGTGAGCAGGATGCACGGCGAGGCGCCGGGCACGGGGCCCGTGGCCTCGGCCCCGGCGTAGCGCGGCGCGCGCAGGCGCACGGGATTGTCGCGAAACGAGCGCACCACGGCGTCGATGTAGCCCGGGGGGCAACGCTCGGCGTACTTGCGCTCCAGGATGGCCCGCACGATGTCGCGCGTGGCGCCCCGGGGCGGCGCGGCGAGGCGCCCCAGCCCGTCGAACACCAGCACCGGCGGGCTGTCGTCGGTGGGCGACAGGGGCGTCTCGTAGGCCGTGTTCACGATGGGCCGCGCGCCGAAGCTCTCGTAGAAGCGCAGGCGCGCCGCGTTCTGGCGCAGCAGCGACGCGTCGCGGCAGATGGCCGGGTCGTCGCTGGGGCACTCGAAAAAGATGCCCCGGTCGCCCAAGAGCGCCGCCTCCTCGCGCACCCGGGCGTAGAGCGAGCCGCCGATGCCCCGGCTGGTCCGCCCGGGCAGGGCCCCGATGTAGTCCAGGTAGCAGAAGCAGAGGTCCGGGGCGTGCAGCACCAGGGCGAAGCCGCGCACCTCGTACTTCTGCTCGGCCACGAAAAGGATGGTCTTGAAGCGGTAGCCCAGCGGGTCGCGCAGCTTGGCCGGGATGTCCTCGTACTCCCCGGGCGCGGCGTCGCGGAACTGGGCGCGCAGGATCTCCTGCACCTGGGCCACGGCCTGGCGGTCGCGCGCCAGGGTGGCGTCGAAGATGCGCCGGATGCGGAACATGATTCCCCCTTTGCGGGCCGGGCATGGCCCACGGTCTTCGCCCTGCGCCGCCCAGGGCCCCGGAATGGTCCGTCCGGGGCCCCGGATTGCAGAGCAACCCTCTTTTTTGCGCGCTCCGTTGTCAATATCCAACGACTGGGCTATTATTCATCCCTCAAACGCCAATGCCGGGCACACCGCAGACGAGGGAGGAAACCATGTCCATGCTGGGGAACATCCGGATCGGCAACAAACTGCTGATCATCCTGACCGTGAACATCCTGTTGCTGGTGGTCATAGGCTCCGTGGCGGCCATCAGCGCCAGAAGCATCAACGACCGCCTGCGCCAGATCTACAACCGCGACCTGCAAGGCGTGGTCTTCCTGCTGGAGGCCGACCGCGACCTGCACCAGGCGCTCATCGCCGAGCGGTCGATGCTCTTCGCCGAGCCCGGCACCCCGGCCTTCGAAACCCAGCTCAAGGACTACCACGAGAACAAGCAACAAGCCAACGACCGGGTGGGCAAGTTCGCCGCCCTGGCTGCGGACCCCGCCCAGAAGGCCCTGGTGGACGACTACCGCGCCGATGGCGCCACATGGGACGAGGTGTCCCAGGCCATCGTCCGCGAGAAGCAGGGCGGCGGCGACGTGCAGGACCTGGCCGCCAGGTCCCTGGGCCCGGCCAAGGAGCGCTTCGACGCCATGCGCGAGAGCATCAACTCCCTGACCGAAATCCTCGAGAAGCAGGCCGAGGCAGCCCAGGCCGACGCCATGAGCGCCTACAGCACCCTGCTCATGCTCATCGTCGGCCTGACGGTGGGCAGCGCCCTGGCCGGGGCGGGCTTCACCCTGGTGGTCACGCGCAACATCACCGTGCCCATGGCCCGGCTGGTGGACTTCACCGGGCGGCTGGCGGCGGGCGACTTCACCTCGCGCCTGGGCCTGGGCCGCAAGGACGAGGTCGGCGCCCTGGGCGCCGCCTTCGACGACATGAGCGTCACCCTGCAACGCAACATGGACGAGATCGCCACCAAGTCGCGCGAGGCCCAGGAGAAGGCCGAGGCCGCCGAGGCCGCCACGCGCGAGGCCGAACAGGCCCGCGCCGCGGCGGAAAACGCCAAGCGTGAAGGCATGCTCCAGGCCGCCCACGAGCTGGAGCAGATCGTGGCCCAGGTGGCCTCGGCCTCGGAGCAGCTCAACGTCCAGATCCAGGAATCGCGCCGCGGCTCCGAAACCCAGCGCGAACGCACCGCCGAGGCGGCCACGGCCATGGAGGAGATGAACGCCACGGTGCTCGAGGTGGCCACCAACGCGGGCAGCGCCGCCGAGAACGCCGACACCGCCAAACGCCGCGCCGAGGAGGGCGGGGCCGTGGTCACCCGCGTGGTGGGCTCCATCGACCAGCTGAACAAGGAAACCGAGAAGCTGCGCGGCGAAATGGCCGACCTGGGCAAGCAGGCCGAGGCCATCGGCCAGGTGATGACCGTCATCCGCGACATCGCCGACCAGACCAACCTTTTGGCGCTCAACGCGGCCATCGAGGCCGCGCGCGCGGGCGACGCGGGCCGGGGCTTCGCCGTGGTGGCCGACGAGGTGCGCAAGCTGGCCGA
>NZ_JAEX01000014.1 GCF_000519125.1 Desulfocurvus vexinensis DSM 17965 | reverse complement strand
GTTTCGGACGTATTCCAGGACGAAATCGCCTTCCTGGGCATCAAGAGTTCTCCGTCCTATGTGCGTGAGCCGCAGGGCAACGGGATCGCGGAGCGCTTCGTGCGCACCCTCAAGGAAAACCTGCTCTGGGTCAGGCACTTCGACACGGTTGAAGAACTGAGACTGGCCCTGCTGGAATTCAAGGAAACCTACAATCGGGAATGGATCGTTGGCCGACACGGGTACAAGACCCCGGCCCAGGTCAGAAAGGAGCAGACCGCCCCGGTGTCAATAGCGGCCTGATTAGCGCAAATGAGTGTCCAAAAAACTGTAGACCGCTACAATCCACGGATTCGGGCAGGCGGTGTAGTAAGGCGGATCGCTCAGGTTCAGGATGTCCTCGTCGCTGCCGATGGGAAAGCCTTCGATCTTGCGGAACTGCGGGTCCTGCAGTTTTTTGCGCAGCTCTTCCGTAAAGTGAGCGCGGCGGGCCTCGTCGTTCTCGAACGTCATGCCTAAGCAGGTCACGGGTCCCGAGTCGCGGGTCGCGGGTCCTTCTGACGGAAACAGCGTTGGCTGGTCTTGATGTCTGCTCATTTGTTAATTCCTTTGCTCAGATATTTCATGAAACCGCCAATTAGGTTTCCTGTTTCTGTGGCTGATTTGTAAAGCGAGTCGAAAGCAGTCTGGTCAATTAGCCCGGCATCGAGAGCCACATAAAGCTGCGCTTTGACTTCACCGGCAGAGCCTTTTGCGATGGCAAGGAATCGCCGGAATTCAACATCACCACCACGCTCGAATCCTTCGGCAATTTTGGACATCACCGATACGGCTGCCCTTTGAATCTGGTCACGCAGTCCAAAATCACGAGCGAACTTTCCTTCCGATGTGGTGGCATACACGGCTTTTGCGAGCTGTCTTGCCCGCTGCCATGCCTCGATATCCTCGAACTTTTCAATCCTTGCCATCTTCAATCCTTCGACTCGTGACTCATGACTCGCGACCCGTGACTCATTTATTCCATGACGATCCGCACCTTGGCCGGGTCCTTGCCCTTGGTGAGCTGATCGATGTACTCCTCAAAGCGTTTCTTCATCTCCGCCGGGGTCGCCGGGCCGTCGGTGACCTGCAAGGCCTGTTGCAGCTCCTGCGCCTTGACGGTGACCTTGACCAGGCCGGAGAGCACTTCCTTCAGGGCGTGGACAAAGTTGCTGTCCAGCGGTACCGGCAGCTCCTTCGATTTGATGAATGCCTCCAGCGGTTCGCGGTCGTCGATCTTCAACAGATCCATGTTGGTCTGGGTGATCGGGTCCTCCAGGTTGCTGAGGATGGTGGAGGTCCAGGCCGCCACCATGGCGTCGAGCTGGGCGTCCATCTGGTCGATCATCTGCGAGCCTGCCGCCGCACCGGTTTCCACCGACGGCCGGAACCCGCAATGCGGGCAGATGGGCGAGGCGTCGAGGTTTTGCTCGGTCAGGGCGAAGCAGCTCTTCAGCCCGGCCAAGCGGTTCTGGTAATCGGTGAGCTGCTGCCGGGGCATTAGGTCGATACCAGCCAGCTTGAGCAGGGTTTGCAGGCGCTGATCGTTGAGCAGGCCCGCCTTGCGCTTGTCGTCGTTCACCCCCAGCCGGGCCTTGGTGTGAAGGCCGATGTAGGCGACGGTGTAATCCCTCTTCAGCTTTTGCAGCTTAGCCCCGATGCTCTGAGACTGGCTGGCCAGCTCGGCCAGGTCGGCCTGCTTGAGCGCATCCAGCACATCCTGCCGGGTGGTCTTCATGCGATCCACCCAGTCATGCTCGGCGGGCAGCACCGCTTCGGCGGTGGAGAGCCAGGACGCCGTCGGGCTGTGGTCCATGATGAACTCGCGCAGGGCGTCCAGCTCATCCAGGGCTTTCACGGCCTTTTCGTGGGCCAGCACTTCGGGAGCGCTGTAGCGGAAGTTTTTCAGCTTACCCGGCGAGGAGTAGGCCTGGAGCGATTCAAAGAAGCCCTTGGCCTCGTCCAGCCCGCTGGTCTGGCTGGCTAGGTCGGTTCCCGCGAGCAGGTCCAGGCCCCAGAAGGAGAGCCCTTCGCGCAGGGTCTGCTGGGTCATGACGATGCGCTTGACGATCTTGCCTACCGCTTGTTGCAGGTTCTGCACCGGCTCGTCCTTGCCCTGGGTGACGAGCTGGGCCATGCCCGGCGTCATGCCGAGCAGTTCGAACAGCGCTTTGAGCGCGGGCAGGTTCCATTCCTTGGGCTGCTCCAGGTGCTTGAAGCGGACCAGCTCGTCCATGCCGGTCGCGGCAAGCTGCTGCAGGCCGGTGGCGTCAAACTTTTTGCCCGGAATGGCGAGCACGATGTCGCCGGAATAGACCAGCGAAGCCACCAGCACGCTCACCCATTCAGGTTCCAGACGCGAACCGCCCGGGTTCATGTATTCCAGCCCGTGGTCGTCCTGAATGATCTCGCTGCGGTTGACCACCTGGCCGTGCCCCTTGGCCTTGACGGTATCGAGAATGAACTTGGTGTACTTCGACTTGTAGGGGTCGATCTTCTCGCCGTCGAGCAGCTCCAGGGCGTCCAGCACGGCAGTGGCCTGCTTGGTGCGGTTCTGCCCGGCGATGGCTCGCAGGGCGTCCTGCGCGGCCTGGGCGCGGTTGTTGCCGGTGATCAGGACCGAGAAGAACGGGTAGTCCGGGGCCTGGTTCTCGAAGTTCGGTGCCAGGCAGACACCGGCGATGGTGTTCACCAAGTCGCGGAAGTTGATAGTCTCGTGAGGCGACAGGCCCGACAGGTCGCGGATGGATTTGCCCTTGGCCCATTCGGTCATGGACTTGGCACGGCCCTGATAGGTGACCTCGAAGGCATCGCTCATGTGCTTCTGCAGCCACTGGACCAGCTTCTTCAGGAAACCGTTGGCCTTCGATTCATAGGTGGCCTTGGCATGGCCCGATGAGGTGGCTGCAAGATCCAGTGCGGCCGCATAGCTCTTCAGCGCAGTCTGGAATTCCTCGTCGGTGCCTTTCAGGCGGAAGAAGACCTCGTCGTTGACCTTGTCATCCTTGAAGCGCGGCGGATCGTTGGGCTGGATGAAGTAGAGGTAAAAGTCCCGCTGCGGCACGGCGGTGGAACGCTCGTTCGGTGCCCCGAAAAAGAGGTAGCCGGAGCGGGCGGCCTTGTGCTCCTGCCAGACCAGTTCGTGCTGCCAGATTTTGTAGCCGGTCACATAGGTGGCGTCCTGGCATTCCATGACCCGCTTGAGCGCCTCGTAGTAGAAGCGGTCGAGTTGAGCCTGGCCCAGGCTTTCGGCCCGCTTGTCGATCAGGGCGTCGAAGTCGTCGGTCTTCTTCAGGTCGAGATAGAACTGGCGGTTGTCAGCATTGAAGGAGATGAACTGGCCGCTGACTGTCTTGTGGATCTCGCGCAGGACCGTTTCCACATGGGTCTGGAGATCCTTGTCGGGTTCGTCGCTACCCAGCTCGGCGATCAGCGGATCAAACAGGCAGAGACGGTCGCGCAATTCCTCGGCGGATGCGCCCATGGGGGCATAGATGTCGCCAGTGGTAAGGCGGTGGACGGACAGAGCATGGATCAGGCGTAGCGCCATCGGCTTGTATTGTTTGCGGGTGATGGCGTTCTCGATGCGGGATTCCAGAACCTGGCTGCAATCAATGACTGCCCGGATTTCGGGAATGGCGCGGAACGAAGCGTTCTGCTTGAGGGTACCCCAATAGCTGTCGAAGGCGATCAGGCCGGGTTCGTCCTGCGGCACGTCCTTGCCAAGAATGCCTTTCATGCCCATGGACAGGGTCTTGAGCACCTCGCGCTTTTCCACCACGGTGACCCGCTCGAAGGTGTCGATGTAATCGGGATGCACCGGGAAGAGCCGGACAAACTCGTCCATCCGCTCGTTGAGCCCGCCGTAGTATTTGGCAAAGGGCATCAGGTAATCGCGGATCTTGGCCTGTTGCTCGGCGGTCTTCTTGAGTAGGCGCTCGGCCACGACAAATTTCACGTCGCTGCGGGCGATAAGGATCTGCTCGAAGCGGTCCTTCACCCGGCGGATGCTGTCGGCGACAAAGGCGAAGCGCGGGCTGTCGAAAATGGCTTCCTGGACTCCGGCCATGAAGCGGAAGCGCAGATCCTTGCAGACCTCGCCGACCTCGCGCAGGAAGTTGAGGTCGAGGATCAGCTCCTGGTCCTTGCGGGTACGCAGGTAGTCGAGCAGCTCGTCGACCACCAGCAGCAGGCCGTGTTCGGGGAAGACCTCGCCGAACTTGGCCATCATGTCTTCGAAGGCCCGCTTGTGGCTGGTAATGGTCCCGGCTTCGGGGAACACATACTCCACGCCGAGTTTTTCGAGATGCTCTTCCAGTTCGGCCACCAGGATGTCGCGCAGGGACATGGTGGTGGCTCCGATTTCAGTACGGATGACCTTGAAACGCCCGGCGATCTGAGCGGCTGCGTCGCGGACACCATCGTTCTTCAGCCCTTCCAGCAGGGAGGCGTCTGCGGCAAGGCTGGAGACCACCGACATCAAGTGCGACTTACCGGTGCCGTAGTTACCGACGACCAGCAGGCCCTTGTTATCGACCGGCTGGTCGAACTGCATCTGAGGAATGACAAGCTGGGTGAGCCGTTCGGCCATTTCCTCGGAAATGACATAGGTGTTCACGAGGGTGTGCGCGGCGCTCGATTTGTCCGCGTCACGCAACTGAACGACCGACTCAATCGGGTCGAATTGGATAAGGTCTCCGTATTTCATGCTTGTCCTGCCTCTCTATTGTTTTTTGCCGAATCGACCGTGGCCGTGCCATCCATGCCCACAATCAGCGCATCGACCGAGTCATAGCTGCGGTACTCGGGATGGCCGGTTTCGGCGTACAAAAGCCTCCCGGAATTCATGATTCCGTTCCACGAAGCCACCACGGCCCGATTTCTCGAAATGGACTGCAGCAGGCGCAAGGGGTCCTGCTGGAGATCCTTGTCGAAGAGGATCTCGAGATTATCCAGCACCACCGGTGCTTGAGCCTGGTCCGCGATCTGATCGAGGATGCCCGGCAACCGAAGCGACCGCTGCTTTGCCGTCAGCTCAAGCAGTTCGCCTGAAAGCGCCAGATTGACGTTGACGATGGACGAGCCGAATTCCTCGGCAATATCCCGAAGAACGCCGGTCTTGCCGGAACCGGTCTCACCCACCAGCAATACCAGGCGGTGATACAGCCCTTCGGCTGCCTGGAGGGATCGTTTTATTTTGTCGTGAATCGGTTCGGCCATGGTCGCTCCTTATTGCTCGGTGTCCGGCTTATCGGATTTGTCAGCCGCGCCACCGGCCTTCACCCACTTGTCGACCTCGTCCGTCTTGAACTTCCAGAGTCGGCCGACCTTGTGAGCGGGCATGCCGCGTCCCGCAATCCAGCGGTAGATGGTGTCGATGCTGACCCCGAGATGTTGGGCAATCTCCTCGGCTGAAAGCCAGCGGTTTTGTTCTGATGCCATGTGCTCTCCGCTTTGGGCCGTCCGGCCCTGAAAGCAGCTGTTCCAGGGGCAGCCCCGGAGAATGAGAGGAATGTCTGGCACCTTAGATGAGAGTCGAGTATCGGTCAAACGATTTGTGCTGCATCTTTGCTACAGCAAGCCGCAGAAACCGACTTTGCCTTGCAGGCGGAGGCAGGATGTAAAGCCGGCCAGCGAAAGATTACACCTGCTCGGTGCACATGATCACGAGGCGGGATTTGCGTTCGTCAGGCAGGACCGCCTCGATGTCGAGGGTGCGGCCCTCGAATACCAGACGGTGGGTGGGGGTGAGGTCGGCGCGGTAGCGCATGGTGACGCGGTGGCTGACCGAGTTCTGCATTTGGGCGGCGGCGAAGTATTCCTCGCCCTTGAGGGCTTCGACCCGCGCCCAGACCGTGGCCAAGTCAGCCCAGGTTTCCTCCCAGCCGCCCATGCCATCGAAGATGAGCGTCACCGCCTGAATGGTCACCCGGTGGCGGTATGGAGCGGCTGGCATTTACACCATCCCGGAAACCCGCCAAGGGTCCAGCAAGCCGTCCAGGAAATCGCCGGGGAGCGCGCTGACGGATCTTCCGGCAAAGCTCTCCCGCTGCTCGTAGAGGCCGGTAACGCGGCAGAGCATCCAGCTCTTGATGGCGTCAGGGGTGGACGGGGTTCCTGTGACGACGGGCCAGCCCGTACGAAAGTTGATGGTCACGGCGTTGCGACGGCAGCGGGCGGCTGGCCACACAGCGCCATCGGCGGGATAGATGCTGCCAAGCAGCCCGGAGGTATCAACGACATAGTCCTTGGCGGGCATGGTCTGTGTTACCCCGTCCGGGGCCACAAAGGAGACGGCCTCCACGGCCTGCAACGGCGGCTTGGGCAGTTCGATCGGGTCGTCGCCGCAAGGAAAGCCGTCCAGGGAGAGCTCGTATGCAGCCTCCACGAATTGTCTTCCGGTCAGCTGTTCCCCATGCTGGCGCGCGGCTGCGATGAACGTCACGAGCAGCCCGTCCTCGAGATCGTGGTCAATCCTGGCGTGGAGCTTGGCTTCCGCCAGCGTGACCGGTTCCAGGGCTGGAGGCGTGATCAGGCGCAGACGTCCGTGCATGGGCTCACCTATAACGGGGGCGGAGCCGAAGCCCCGCCCCGTTGGACTACTCGGAGTTACTCGGTCACCGGGGCCACATGGGTGTGGCCGAGCAGCGCCGTGACGCCGACGGGCGTGCCGGTCCCATGGGTGCCGATGAAGTTCACCACCACGCGGCAGTAGCGTTTGTGGCCGCGATAGGCCGTGGCGTAGACCGCGCTGTCGTCGCCGGCGTTGTCGATGACGGCAAAGCAACCGTCGTTCGTGCCGGTGACCGACTTTGCCAGATCGCCCGGGTCCACGTCGGTCCAGGGGCCGCTCACCTTGTCATCGGCTTCCTCAACTTCGAGCTCGATCTTGTCTGTTTCGGATAGCGTCACGCCGGCCGCGCCCACGTTGACCAGCAGCATGCAGGAGTCGAAGCCCTGCAGGTCCACGGGGTCGGAGTTCTGGTCAGCGTCGTACACGGCCGGGGCCAGGACCTGGGTCGTCTTGAGGTTGCTGTAGAGATCGCGCATGTCGGCCTCCTTTAGCTCGCGGAGAATTTCATGAGCTTCACGGCCTCGAAGTTCTGGACGCCGCCGCCGAAGCGCTCGGTCACCCAGAAGGAGGTGAAACCCTTGTTGGTGATGTTGTCGCGGATGATGCGCATGCCCCGGCGGCGGTAGATCAGGTAGGCCCTTTTGAAGTCGCCGAAGGCGATGGACAGACTCCCGGAGGCCACGTCGGGCATGTAGTCGTCGGTGCGCACCGGATAGCCCAGGAGCACGCCTGCGACGCCCGCCTGCAGCCCCGGCTGCCAGAGGTAGTTGCCCTGGCCGTCCTTGAATTTGCGGATGGCGGCCAAGGTCAGGTCGTTCAGGAGAAAGGCCCCGGACGCGCGGTATTGGGCCTTGAGCGCGTGGATCAGGTCGATGAGCTTGTCGCTGGGGTTGCTGGAAGCGAACGCGCCGCTGCCGCCGGAGAGCACGTAGCCGAGCTTGCCCCAGACGTAGGAATCATTGGCCACGGCGTCATAGGTCAGCAGTCCGCGCGGACGGGAGATGCCGTTGCCGGTCAGGAAGGCTTCGGCCTCGGCCTCGGCAAAGGCCAGGGCGACTTCCTCCATGAGGAAAGCCTCGACGTTGAAGCCCAGGTCCTCCAGGCTCTCGTTGGTCACCTCGGGGAAAGCGTCCACCTCCCGGGCTTCGAAGGTCAGCAGGCTGAACTTGGGCGTCGAGGTGGTCGACGGATTTTCGCCTTCCCCGCGCCAGGCGTAGGATACGCCGATGGTGCGCACGGGCTTCTTGTACACGGCCGCGTTGCCCGCGATGGTCTGGGCCATGCCGGAGAGCGCGGACATGGCGCTCACGGTGCGCTCGATGGCCTGGGCCATGTCCTCGGTGAGGAAATAGCCGCCGTCGGGATCGCTGTAGGTGGCCATTGCCTTGCGCTGGACCCCGGCCAGATCGCGGTCGTCGCCCTTGCGCAGGTACTTGCCCAGGACCTGTTTGTGCTCCCGGGCCATGGGGTCCTGGCCATCGGCTCCCGCACCCGGCCGGTTGGCCTTCTTGGCGACATCGGCCAGGTCCTTGCCCAACCGTGTCAGGTCCTCGTTGATCCTGGCGACCTTTTCCTCCAGGTCGGCCGGAGCGAAGCCTTTCCTCTCGATGGCCGTAAGACGATCGTCGTTGGCCTGCTTGAACTCCTCGAACGCCTTGTGCTGCTCTTCCAGCAGCTGTTTGATCTCGTCCATGGATTACCTCCTTGCGGACGTCTTGATGGTGGCGATGTTGCGCCGCAGCAGAGCGGCGACCGCATCTGCACCCCCGTTATGGGCATCCTCGGCGTCACGCAGAGGCAGGGCCTTGAATCCTTCAGCCAAAACGGCCTTGGCCTGTGTCCTGGAGAACCCGGCCTCACGCAGGGCCCTCTCGGCGAGCCGTATGTCCGGCAAGCCCTTCACTTGATCCACCCGCGCCCTGGCGTTGGCCGGAAAGGTCACGGGGCTGATCTCGATGAGTTCGATGCGCTTGAGCCTGCGACGGGGCTCACCCGGCTTGCCGCCCGAATCCCACTCCCGGGCCACGTAGCCGATGGACAAGCCGTCGATGGCCGGCCGGGGTTTCATGCGCATCAGGGAGTGAACTTCGCGCCCGCGCGGAGTCTCTGCCAGCCGGCCGGTTACGCGCAGACCCACTTCGTCCTCAGTGATATCCGTCCAGATGCCGATGGGCGTCAGGTCCTGCGCACCGAACCCGAGTCCGCCGTGCTGCAGGAGCATGACCGGCCAGGCGGCCTTGCCCGATCTGGCGTCGGTCAGGCTTTGCGTGAACGCCCCGGGCAGAATCACGTCGCCGTAGGCGTCCACGTTGCCGAACACGGCTCCGTATCCGGAAAAGGTCATCTGCTCGGCGTCGGTTCCGCCGGGAGCGAACTTGAGTTCCTTCAGGCTACAGTTGAGGCGTTGCATCGGCGGTATCCTCCGCGTTGTCACCGTCATCCGGCTCGGCCGGATCGGTCATGTTGAGGGGCACGCGGTAGCGTTCGCCGCCTTCGTAGGGATTCATGTCCTCATACTCGCGCACCTCGTTGGGATTCATGGCTCCGATGCCGTACATCCTGGCGTAGAACTCGGCCCGGTCCTTGGCCGCGCCGCGTAGGAGGCCGTTGAGCATGAACTTGGCGTAGAGCCCCTGGCGGCGCTCCTCCTCGCTGAACAGATTCTTGGCGATGCTCGTTTCGATGCGGCGGCACCAGGGCGAGAGCGTGTGGACAACGTGGGCCAGAAACATCTGCTCGGCGCTGGCGTAGGTGGCGGTCTTGTCCGAGTAGCCCACCATGATGGGCAGCACGCGGAAGGCCCGGCAGATTTCCTCGACCTGAAACTTGCGGGTCTCCAGGAACTGGGCCTGATCGTTGGGCGCGGTCATGGAGGTGAACTTCATGCCGCCCCAGAGCACGGCGGTCTTGAAGGCGTTCCCGCCGCCGGCGTGCCGGGCCTCCCAGGACTTGCGCAGGGCCAGGCGCTGCTCCTCGTTCAGGACCTGATCCGTGGACAGGACGCCTCCAACCACGGCTCCGTTGGAGAACAGCCTCGCGCCATGCTCCTCGGTGGCCAGGGATAGACCGATGGCCTCCCGGGCGAGGCGCACGCCTTCGAGCCCCATCCAGCCGTTCCAGGACGGCCCACGCAGGTGCCACATCTCGGAAGCGGAAAGTCCAATGCGACGGCCGTCGTCCGTGGTCACCTCGTAGGAGATCACGTAGCCGTCGCGCTTTACGGTCACCTGCTGCGGCTCGTAGGGGAGCAGCTCCACAACGCGGCCCAGCCCGCGATTCACGAACACAAAAGCGTTGCCGCAGAACACCAGGTGCATGACCACCTGCTCGATGAACTCGAAGCTGGTCTGCCAGTCGTTGGGCGCGTCCCCGAGCAGGCCGTAGAGCGGGTGGGCGTCGGCCGGGGTGCGCACGCCGCCTTGTGAGCGAAAGACTTTGAGCGGCACCTGGGCCAGCCCTTCGGCGATGACCCGGGCGCAGGCCAAGGCCGTAGTCGCCTGCAAGGCCGTCTTCCAGGTCACGGCCACGCCGCTCTTGGCGGGCTGGGTGAAGAAGCCGTCGGCCAGGAGGTCCTCCAGGGCCATCCCCGATGCCGACTTGCGGCCCTTGAGCCAGGAGATGACGCCCATCAGTCCCAGACCTCCATGCCGACAAACGGCTCTTCCGCGTGGAGCATGGCGCGGGAAAGGGCCATGATGGCGGCCACGATGCCGTCGATCTTGTTCTCGGCGCGTTCCTTGCCCGGATAATAGGCCTTGGTCCTGGTGGAGCGCAGCACCACGTTGGCGGCCTGCCAGGCCAGCAGCGGGTCGCCGTCGTGACGCAGCTTGCCCGAGAGGTAGAGGGCCTCGAACTCCTTCATGGGCTCGGAGATGAACGCCGGAGACTGGTTGATCTCGATGCAGGAAAAGGACACCCGTTCGCGGATCTCCTGCATAAGCATCTCGGCCTCGCGCGGGTCGTAGGCCAGTTCCCGGATGGAGAAGCGGTCGGCGTAGGCCAGCAGGTCGTCCATGAGATAGTGGTAATCGGTGCGCGCGCCGGGCGTGGCCACCAGATGCCCCTCGGCCACCCAGCGCTGGTAGTGAGCGTTTTCGGGAAGGGTGACCGTCTCCTCCGGCAGGTAGTGCCTGCCGAAGAGATAGAATTCGTCCCCGCGCCTGAAGAGCAGCACCATGGCCGTGAGGTCCACCTTGGAGGCCAGGTCCACACCGACCCAGCAGGGCTCGCCCGCGAAGTCGTCCAAGGAGACGTCCGCCCGGCAGGCATTCCACTTGACCATGTTGATCCAGGCCGAGCCGGCGTTGGCCCAGACGTTCAGGTGCTTGCACTTGAGGATGTTCTGGCGGGAGGCGATCTGCAGGGCCTCCTTGCGCCGGGCCTGGAGGAAATCGGGGTAGACCGAGACGCCCAGGTTCGGGTTGGCCTTTTCCCAGGACGGCCACTCGGTCCAGTCGTCGTCTTCGTCGATGGTGAACACGATGGCGAAGAGCTGGTCGTTTTCCAGAGAACCTTCGAGGACCTTCACGGCCTCGTCGCGCTTGGCGTAGCAGGGGCCGGAGGTATCCACGCCGGCAGTGGTGATCACCGCCAGCATGGGCTGGGAGCGAGCGCCCATGCCGGTGAGCATGGTGTCGTAGAGGTCGGGCGTCTGGTGCTCGTGGTATTCGTCCACGATGGCGCAGTGGGGCGAGGCTCCGTCGCCGGGCTTGCCGATGACCGGCTCGAATTTGCTGGCGTTGTCCAGGATGTGCAGGTTCTTGGCCCCGACGTGGATGCCGAAGTGACTGACGAAGGAGGGATTCTTGAGGCACATCTGCCGGGCCGGACCGAAGACCTCCCAGGCCTGCTTCTCGCTGGTGGCCCCGGAATAGACCTCGGCCCCGGGCTCGTTGTCGGCCGCGAACATGTACAGACCGATGCAGGCCCCGAGCACGGACTTGCCGGATTTTCTGGGGATCTCGGCGTAGATTTCACGGAAACGGCGTAGTCCATCCGCCTTGCGCACCCAGCCGAAGGCCACGGCCAGGATGAAGCACTGCCAGGGTTCGAGGACGATCTTCTTGCCCGCCCATTCCCGGCCTTTCACATGCACCATGTTGGAGGCGAAGCGGCAGATGCGTTCAGCCGCCTCCCGATCCCAGCGGAAGGGGAAGTCCCTGGATTTGGAGCGTTCCAGATCGCCCAAATGCCTCCCGCAGGCCTGCCGCACGTACGAGCAGGCCGCGATCTTTCCACGCACGACGTCCCGCGCGTAGCGGTTGGCGGCGGTGGCATATGGATGGGTGGTCTTTGGCATCTATTTACCTGGAACGACTTGCTATAAGCTAAAATATATGGACATCTGATCCACAAGCGAACCGCAAAAGGAGAGGACCATGAGCAACCAGGAACAAGCCCTTGCCGACTTCATGAACAAGATTCAGGAATCCAGAGAGCTGCTGCGCAAGATCGGCGAGCGGCTCGACGATCACCTCGGTGTTGCGCCGGAAGAGATCACCTGGGCCAATGCCGGAGATGCTGGGCGGATTCTGGCCGACCTGCGGGACATCGCCGCATATCTTGAGGTGTAAGCGACGCGTCACGCTTTCCCGAACCCCGCCCATTCAGCATCTTCCTTCCCGGCCGGATTCGCCGCGACCCGTGTGCGGCTCGACGGCGTCAGGCCGAACTCGGTCAGAAATTTGTGCATGATCTCCATGGCCCGGTTGGCCACCCCCACCAGCGGGTTCTGGATCACGTTGCCGCCGGTGGTCTTGATGAGCAGCCCGGACTGACGAATCTTGCGTTCTGCCTCGACAAAGCGCTCAAAGGCTTGGCAGTAAGCCGCCAAGGCCGCATCGTCCCCCTCGGTGAGCACGCCCATGCGGGCGAGCACCGGAGCCTTGCGCAGCCATTCCTCCCGGGCGGTCTCGCCAAGGAAATCGGGCGGCTCAGGCAGCGCCGGGGCAAGCTCGGGCTCGTTGGGATTGACGCGGCACTTCTGCGCCGTGCCCTTGAGCATCTTGAGCTTGGTGGGGAGAGGCTTACGGCCGGCCATGGTTTTCTCGCGATTCGGTGTTGACAGCGTTCAAACTGATAGTTAGAAAATGGATATGTATGCGCTTCGATTTTCCACGGCCGCATTGAAAGCTCTTAGAAAAGCGCCTGTCGATGTGGCTGGGCGCATTCGAACGAAGCTGGATGAGCTTGCTCGAGACCCTTTCACGGCCGCCAACGTCAAAAAGCTCACCAGCCATCCGGGATATCGATTGCGTGTCGGCGACTGGCGGGTGATCTACCTGATCCAAAAGGAAGAGGTCGTCATCCAGGTGGTGGACATCGGACAGCGCAAGGAGGTGTATCGATGAGCGTCCAGATTCTTGAACACGAAGGAAAGCCGGCGTTCGCGTTGATGCCCATCGAGGAATACGAGCGCCTTGTGACTGCCCTCGAGGATGCGCATGACGCCGCGACCATCGAGGATTTCTACCGCCGACTTGTGTCCGGAGAAGAAGAAACCTTTCCGGCGAAAGTCGCCGACCGGCTGTTGGCTGGAGAGCATCCTGTCCGGGTGCTGCGTTCCCATCGGGGCATGACCCTGCAGCAGGTAGCTGACGCCTGCGGCGTGACCAACTCCCACATCTCCCAGATCGAAAAAGGCAAGCGATCCATGTCCACGGAGCTGCTGAAGAAGATGGCCGAGGCGCTTCGGGTTGACGTCGAACTACTGCTTTAAGAGTGATTTCCCGCCTCATCGGACATCCTCCAGCACGGCCTTCTCGCCCGTAAAATCTTCCCAGCGCTTCACGGCGACATCGACGTATGCGGGGTTCAGTTCCATAGCCAGACAGGCGCGGCCGGTGATTTCGGCGGCGATAATGCTGGTGCCTGAGCCGGAGAAAGGTTCGTACACGGCCTGGCCCGGGCTGGAGTTGTTCTCCATGGGCCGCTTCATGCACTCGACCGGCTTCTGGGTGCCATGGATGGTGTCGGCGTCCTGCCCCTTGGACGGGATGTTCCAGATCGTGACCTGCTTGCGGTCTCCGCTCCAGTGGGCCTTGCCCTTGACCGCGTACCAGCAGTTGTGGGTCACTAGCCCGTCTGCGACGTAGTGCAGGTCTTTGTCCACATCCATCGAGTAGACCTTGCCACTGAACGGCGCTGCGTCATTTCCAGTAATGGTAATCCAGTCGAAGTCCTCACCCGTGGAAGGCATCGGGATCTGCATGACTCCTGGGTGAATATTACATGCTCTCACCAGCCGTGTCGTTCTTCGAGAAGACATCAGCTGGTCGCCACATGTGATGAAAGGGTACTCGCGTTCAAGGCGATGATCGCGAAGCAAAAGCGTGGCCCGAGCTGAGAGGGCTCCAAGATTAAGGCAGGAGTAAATGCCGGCAATCATCTCGGGAGAGCGCTGCCGTGCTGGAACTTTCGTCCAATTATCGACCTCCCAGTGCGTTGTCGGAATACCGTATCGGCATGAGAGAACCTGCTCCGCACATTGGGCTTCGATAGCATTGTCATGCACCGAGATGATCCAGGCATCTTCGCCCTTGTTGTCAGCAAGGCGTGTGGCGAGTCCAAAACCACGTGAGTTGAAAAGAGATACCCGACCGACACGCCACCAATCTCCCCGTCGCATGAGGTAGACCAGTTGCTTGTCAGCAGCGCTTGGGTTCAGGCGAACTGTGAAACGATGCTCAGGGGTTGCCCGAGTAACCCGTCCCGCAGCCGAAATCGTATGCATGAGCCCGTCAAACTGACGCTCCCCGAACCGAGTGATCTGCCTGCCACGGCGACGAATAACACTTTCGTAGGGGTTGTAGGATACGACAAAGTCTCCGGCGCGAAGCGTCTCGATCGGCACTTCTGCGATCCTGGCCGATTGCGAGCCAGCGCCAGGGTCAATAACCTTTTGCACCATAGTCCCGGCGGGTTGGCAGGGCTCGTGCATCCAGTGGTAATGCCCCCGGGAGAGAACCAGACGTTCCTTGGCCCAGATGATCTGGGAGCGGATGTCGAAGCCGCAGGCCACAAGGCTTTCCGCGACCGTGGCCGCGTGCAGCGCCCCGTGCCAGACATAGGCCACCTCGCCAGGAAAGAGCGTCCAGGCCTCGCGCCAGTCGGCGCGGTCGTCGTTCAGGACCATGCCGGTGCGCTTGGTCTTTTGGCCGGCCAGCGCTTCGTTTCGCCAGGCGGGATCGTATTCGACGCCATAAGGCGGGTCGGTGACCATGAGGTGCGGCCGGACGCCGGCCAGCAATCTGTCCACGGCGTCCGCGCTGGTGCTGTCCCCGCACATGAGACGGTGGCGGCCCAGAATCCAGACATCACCCGGTTTGCTTACAGGTTCGGCCGGCGGCTCGGGCACTTCGTCTGGGTCGGTCAGGCCATCGGTGGTCGGCTTGGCCAGCAGGGAGTCGATCTCGCCGGCGTCGAAGCCCGTGAGACTGACGTCAAAGGCCATGGCCTGGAGTTCTTCCAGCTCCAGCGCCAGGAGGTCCTCGTCCCAGGCGGCCCAATTGGCGGAACGGTTGGCCAGCAGGCGGAATGCCTTCACCTGCGCGTCCGTCAGTTCGTCGGCCAGGGCCACGGGAACTTCCGTCAGGCCCAGCTTGCGGGCGGCCTTGAGCCGCAGGTGCCCGTCCACCACGGTGCCGTCGGACTTGGCCACCACCGGGATGCGGAAGCCGAACTCCCGGATGGCCGCGACCATGCGCTCGACTTGCTCGTCGTTCTTGCGCGGGTTGCGGACATAGGGAACAAGCCGCTCAATGGGCCAGGATTCGGTCTTCAGCATGGGTTCGGTCCTGAGTGCGGTGTGCGCAGCCTGCCGTGCAGGCGCTCGTGGCATTCGCGGCAAAGGCTCATGAGGTTGCCGCTGGCGTTGTTGCGGGGATTGCCGTCACGATGGTGGACCACCTCGGCCGCCCGGGCGCAGATTGCGCACAGTGGGTCCCTTCTGAGCTGGAGATGTCGGACTCGCTGCCAGTGCGCGTCGTAGCCGCGTTTGGCCGCGTTTCCCCGGACTTTGTCCTGGGCGCTGCGGCGAAGAGCGAGAGCCTCATCCGCGAGGTGCTTGTGCTCTGGGCAATACCCTCCGGCATCAGTCGCCAGATTGCGGCAGCCCGGCTTGCGGCATGGTTTCGGCGGTCTTGGCGGCATACCCCCACCCGTCATTTTGCACGCGTAAAAATCTGGGGGCCCACCCGGTCTACGGGCCGAACCCACAGAGATTCGACCCGCCCCGGGCATCCTCCGAGGGTTTTCCCCTCTCTTGCATACATACCGGCGCGAATCGGAAAACGTCGACGGAGAGTTAAATTTTTTCGATTGATACGATTTTGGGTTGTCAGGACATCTTCCGTACATTATCTTCGGTGAGGAGAAACAAGGAGGATTTCGAATGTCGCCCACCACTCAGACGAAGACAGAACGGATCGACGTCCGGCTCAGCCCGTCATCGAAGGCGCTGCTGCAGGAAGCGGCCAAGGCGTCTCATAAAAACGTCAGCGAGTTCATTTTGGAGGCGGGGATTGTCGCCGCCAATCAGGCCTTGGCTGAACGACGGCTGTTCCTGCTGGACGAAGCTCGGTGGAACGAGTTTCAGGAGATACTGGATCGTCCTGTCCAGAAGAAGCCTCGCCTGAGCAAACTGCTGAACGAGCCTGGCGTTCTTGACTGATGGGTGGTCGGTTTGGTCCGGTCCACAAGCTTACGGCAGCGGATGAGGCAGGGGATTTCGATTGCGGCCAGCAGGAACTGAATCTGTTCTTGCAGCGCTATGCCCTTGTCAACCAGAGAGCCAACAGCGCCCAGACGTATGTGTCCTGCGTGGACGACGCTGTCGTCGGCTACTACAGCCTCTGTGTGGGCAGCGTCGGCTTTGATGAAGCGCCCCATCGGGTGGTAAAAGGGCTTGCCAGACATCGAGTCCCTGTCATGCTGCTGGCCCGCCTTGGCGTGGATCAGAGGTTTCAGCGTCAGGGGTTGGGCCGGGCCCTGCTCAAGGACGCCATCCTGCGCACCATGCAGGCGGCGGATATCGCCGGCATCCGTGCATTACTGGCGCACGCCAAGGACGAGCATGCCCGGCAGTGGTATCTCTCCTGGGACTTCGAGCCCAGCCCCACGGACCCTTTTCACCTGTTTTTGCTCATCAAGGACATGCGTGCGGCGGGAAGGCAGGACTGCCTCACCTAGTAAAGATACCTACACTTCTTCATAAGTGTCGGGGTTTTTATCAGAAGGACAACCAAACCATGATGATGCGTGTGCGCCTAACACCTCGACGACCGCATTGGTATTTTTTCGTGCCAGAATGGAGGACAGGAGCATGACACAACCTACTTCGTCGAGCCGCAGTACGAATATCATTATCCGGGTGACTCCCGAACAGCGGGACCTGATCGACCAGGCCGCCTTGCTCAACAACAAGACCCGGGCCGATTTCATCCTCGAAGCGGCGACCAGGGCCGCGCAGGACTCCGTCCTCGATCAGGTGCTGTTTCCCGTCCCAGTCGAACAGTTCGAGGCGTTCCAGAGACTTCAGGAGAGCTCACCTGAACAGGATAAACGCTTGAGCGCCCTCATGGCACGTACGTCTCGCTGGGGGAAGTGATCCCTGCAATATCCCTTTTGGACGCATTGGACAGATTGGACGCATCTTACGGTTGAAGCCCTACGCGCATGCGCGCGCACGCGCGCGTGGCCGATTAACGGTTTCATCTGTCCAATCCGTCCAACCGTCCATCGTGTTCGACCTTGACGGCGATACCCCGGAATATCCGCTGGGTCGAGCCGAACACCGTCCTTCTGTCGGCGATGAACTCACGCTTGGCCAGGTTCGCACTGAATGCCTTTGTGCTGCCGGCGTGCTCTCCGTTGCGGTCCGCGTAGTTCTTCCACGACTCGAAGAGGCGGGCCGTGGTTTCCCATGATGCCCTCCCAATTTCGCAGCATTCCTCGATCCACTGCCCGAAGAGGTCCTGCTCGTCGAAGTAGGCGGCCGTGGCCTCCTTCACGCTTTCCGGCCGCAGGAGCCCGTTCTCCCGCCAATCCAGACAGCCTTCGATCATCCAGCGCAGGATGGCCGGATACTCGGACCGCAGCTTGTCCTCCAGGCGCTTGTCCGGGCTCGCGGGCTTGTGGACGAATGGGATGATGTTGAAGCGCCTGCGGGCGGCCTCGTCCACGTTGCGGAGCACGGGCTTGTGATTGCCGACGATCAGGAGCTTGAACTGGGGCGTGTAGGTGAAGAAGTCCTGCCGCATGAAGCGGGCGCTGATCTTGTCGCCGCCGGTGAGCTGCTTGATGCGGCTCTCGGCCCAGGGACGGCCTTCCTCGGTCTCGGAAACGCTGACCAGCCTGGCCCCGCGCAGCATGGCCAGGTCGGTGGGGTGGCGGTCGCCCTGGCTGGCCGTGAAGGTGTCCATGGCCGCCGTGGCGGCGTAATCGCCCAGGATGTTGGTCAGGGTGTTGAGGAACACGGATTTTCCGTTGCCGCCGGGGCCGTAGATGAAGAAAAGGGCGTGCTCGGAGATGTCGCCGGTCAACGCGTAGCCGGCCACTTGCCGCATGAAGCGCTGCAACATGGCATCGCCCTGGGTCGCCTCGTCCAGAAACCGCAGCCAGAGCGGGGCGTCGGAAGAACGCGCCGGAGCCACAGCGGCAAGCTTGGTGATGTAATCCTCGCGGCGAGCCGGACGCAAGGTCCCTGTGCGCAGATCCACGACGCCGTCCGGAGTGCCCAGCAGATGGAGGTCGGCGTCCCATATTTCGCTGGTCACGGCGAAGGCGCGGTCGGTCTGCGCGAATCGCTCTACTGCACCGGCCGTGGCGGCCTTGGACAGCGCGGCCGCGACCTTCTTGTTGTCCATGCCGGCGGCGGCCTTCCGGCAGAGTTGCCTGGCCCAGGCGAAAGCCAGTCTGGTCTTTTCCACCCGCCAGTGGCTGCCGGTCCAGACGAACCACGCGCCGGTCTCATGGCAGTAGCGCAGATCGTCCTTGTGCTCCCTGGCGAAGAGGAGCGCGATGGCGTCTTCGGTAGCGGAGCAGGCGTCGTTCGAGTCATCCGGCTTTGCCGGATCGAGCGTCGCTGCGGCTTCGACCAGACGGAGCAGTTCCTCGCGGCTGTGGCCGGCCTTCTTCCAGTCCACGATGTCGCCCTTGGGCGGCAGGCCGGGCAGTTCCACGATCTTGACCGAGACGGCCACGGGCAACAGTGCCTTGGCCACCCTGCGGGCGTGATTGCGCCCTGGCGTGTCGTTGTCCGGCAGGATGACCACCTGCTTGCCCTGGAAGTACGGATTGTACTCCTCGCGCCACTTGCCCGCGCCCATGGGGTTGCAGGTGGCGGCCAGCCCCCAGCCGGCGAGCTCCAGGGCCTTCTGCTCGCCCTCGACGATGAAAACGGTCTCGGCCCGCAGCATTTCAGGAAGGCGAAACGGCACCAACCGCACGCCCTTGACGGAGTTGATGCGTTTACCGGTCGCGTCCAGATGCCACTGGCGGATGGCCTTGCGGCAACCCGGGGTCTCGTAGCGGTCCACGGCAAACAGAAACCGGCCTGCCTCATCCTCGTAGCGAAAGGTGGCGACGAGATTTTCGGGCCGGACAGGCGTCTCCGGCAGGTCCTTACGCGTGGGCTTTAGCGTGACAGGTGCAAGCCCGATCTCCTCGGCGATCATCCGGGCGGCCTTGGCCTGGCCGAGTTCTTCTTGGGCCGCGACCAGGGAGATGATGTCACCGCCGCTCTCGCCGGTCGCAAAATCGGACCAGACCCCGGTCTCGGTGTTGCAGCTGAACGACTTTCCAGGGTTGCCATGGATGTCGCCGGCTACCAGTTCCCTGCCTTGGCGTTTGGCCTGAGGCAACCTACCTTGCAGAAAGCCCGGATTGGCCAGGGCCGCCTCGTTGATGCGCTTGAAGTCAAGGTCGGTTCCACGTCCGCCGCTCATCAGGCCGCCTCGAAGATTATGTTCCCGGCTGCGAGGCGAACGACGTTGAAAGCATCTTCGCCAAATTCCCTGGCCAGGAATCCGGTGAAGACCTGGGCGATGGTCCGCCCCACGGCCTTGTCGTCCTCGATGGCGCAGACCCGTCCCTTGAGCTGGAAGCAGGCATCGAGACGAATCCCCGTCCTGCCATGGATACTCTCGGCGGCGAGTGCGGCAAGAAACAAAGTGTCTTCGACGCCGGCCATGTCCACATGCTCGGCGAAATGGAATTTGAGCATGACATTCCCTCCGGTGAGTGGAAGTTCACTAGAAGAGGGCCGAACACCGGAGCGGCATCCGGCCCTATGGGATACGTACCGGCGTGAAGCCGGAAACGTCGGCTCTAGAGGTAGTCTTCCAGCCCAGCGTCCTTGAATGCGACGCGGACCTTGTCGATGATGCCGTACAGGGTCGATCTCGGGATGCCGGTTTCGCGCGAGACGTCGGTGATGGAGTCGCGCATCAGCCTCTGGCACAGGTCACTCAGCTTAGGAGGCAACTGATCCACGACCGAACGCACGTCGATGCCCAGGTCCCGCAGTTCATCGGATGAACGGCTCTGTCGCCCCGTGCGCAGCAGGTAGTCGTCCTGGTCAAAGGTTTCCGAGCGTTCGCAGCGCACGCCGTCTTCATCCTCGATGAGATCGTTCAGGGAGAACTCCTGAAGCCGGTAATCGCGCAGGCCGGCCTTGCGCTCTTCGATGAGGGTGGCCGCGCGGTGCTCCACGACCCTTGCGACGAAGGTGTTGTTTTGAGCCCGGGCGGGATCGTATTTGGGCTGACGGCGCAGCAGGTCGAGGAGCAGCTCCTGCTCCAGGTCCTCACGGTCCGCATCGGAGAAGCCGGGGTGGGCGGTCAGTTGCTTGGCTTTGAAGGTGATCAAACGGACTGTGTATTCGTCGATGCCGTGGTAACGGTTCTGGGACATTGTGCTCTCCTCGAGGCCGAGGAGGAGCGCTGTGGATGTCGACCGGACCGGTCCGCATGAAAATGCGGAGGTGTTGCGAGATCGCCGGATCGGCGACACCCACAACGACCTCCGCTTCGCGGCCAGTCGATTGTCTGGTGTGTTGTTGGACCGCCTCAGCTAGGCGGCGTCTTCCACATTCATTTTGAAGGGCAGGCCGTGCTTGACCTCGAGCAGACGCACCACACCGTCGCGGATGCGGTCAAAATGGGAAAAAAGCTCGATGATCTGGGCCTTGAGCTGGAAGTCCGAGAGATCGGCCTCGGGGCGCGGAGCATTGTCCCCGCCGAACTTGATCTCGCGCACGGTGGTGGCCGTTTCGAGCAGCGGCTCGCCGTTCTGGAGGCGGAGGTCTTCGATACGGCCGAAGTTGATGGACTGGAGGCGAAGCAGAAGCTGTCGCCGGGCCGGGGAGAGGGAGGATGCGTTCATGTCGCGTCTCCTTTCGGAGCTGCGCCTGAAGACGGGGCCCGGCGATGCCTTCAGGCGTTCAGGGATCAATGGCCGAGCCTTATCCCCTTCCCGCGACATGTCACAGGGACACGGAAAAAAGTTTGGCTGGAACTGAAAACATGATGTTAATTCAAATGCTTAATTGGTGAAGAAAGTTTGTTTTGCCAGAAAACACGGGCGTGACACGTCACGTGTCTTGACTGGGTGTGACTTAAAAGTTACATATTGCCCATGAACGAAGTCCGTCGGTACCGGAATGAGAATGGCTCTGAGATCATCACCGAATGGCTGGCGGGACTGAAGGACATCCGGGCTCGTGCACGAATCGTTGCCAGGATAGATCGTTTGGCTGTTGGGAATTTTGGAGACTGCAAGGCGGTCCGGGACGGAGTGTCGGAGTTGCGCGTTGATTATGGCCCAGGGTATCGAGTGTATTTTGGGAAGGTGGGTAAGAGGATAGTTCTGCTCCTTTGCGGCGGCGACAAGCGGACCCAGGAGGCCGATATCGAAAGGGCAGTGATGTGCTTGAAGGATTACAAAAGGAGGTCGCGATCATGAAGAGCAACACCAACCGTGCAAGCGTCAGCCATGACGAGGCGCTGGTGCGCGAACTCCGCGCCGATCCCGCCTTTGCTGCGGAATATCTCCAGGCCGCCATGGAAGACACCGATGAGCCGGCGGTGCTCCTCATTGCGCTCCGGCATGTCTCCGAAGCCTTCGGCATGGCCGAGGTGGCCCGAGAGGCCGGCATCAAGAGGGAGAGTCTCTACCGGGCCTTGTCCCCAACGGGGAATCCGACGCTGAAGACCTTGACGGCAGTGCTGAAGGCCGTGGGCCTGCGACTCGCCGTAGCTCCGGACAAATCAGGGCATCATCCTGCTTGTGCGTGATTGTTCAGGAGGATCAGATCAAGGAGCCGTTGCTACCAATTTTCTTCAGGAGGCTCCTCCCACCCCTCGGGCCGGATGAGAAAGGCCGTCTTCCAGCCCTGACCGTCTCGAACAATGGGCTCGCCGTCGATCTGGAAATAGGCTTTCAGAGCCTGCCTAAGCCGCGAAACCTGCTGCTTCTCACTTTCCTTGCGAGACTGGAATCCAGATTCATAATATCCATTTCCTTCGGCGAACTTCTCCAGCATCTCCCACTGGACACTGCGATTGGCGTTGTCGCTCCTGGCCATGCCCATGTCCGCATAACTCACCCGCAGTCTGGCATCTCTGATGGTGACAGATGCCGTGTCACCGGTGAGGAACCGAATGGTCAACTCGTTCCATTTGGCCCCATGCGGCGTGGGGAATGTCGTGGGAGGCGCTTTGGTGGTGGTCCTGGGAATACGGGTGTCGAGAAAGGAGCGCCAGCCAGCTGACGCCGAGAATCCCTTGTCTGCAAGGTCAACCACCTCTTCAAGGGACATGAGGTACGATGTGGCCGTCTCGATGGAGCTCCGTAGCCTCGCTGTCCAATAGCGATTGGTCGGGGTCAAGAGAATGAAACCACGCTTGCCGGTGCTTGTCAGATGGAGTGCGGCGCTTTCGAGTTGCTCCGGATCGCCCCGGCAGCAGAGGTAAACACCATGCCGTGTACCAGGATTAGGGACGAGTTCGCCGATGAAGTAGTGGCCGAGAGCCTGGGATTCAAAGCCGGGCGAAAGACCGAGCGCCGTCGCGATGTCCTTGCACAGGGATTGTACATCGAGGCGTTGGATAACGATGTCGGCTTTGGAGAGCTTTTCGGTAGGGCAGTGTCTGCACTCCCCGACGATGTCTCCAGGGCCGTGGCGCACTACCCTGTGCAGGCCGCCGGGTGTAACGGGGCAGTCAAGGGACCCGGCTAAATCGTTGGTGGGGCGGAGATAGCGGCCGAGAGCGGCCAGAATCAGTGCGGAACTTCGCCGCCAGTCCATCGCGGCCAAGGCGAGGCCGGGAATATCCTCAAGAGCACGCCACGCTGACATCGTTCTCGACGTCCTCCTCGGATGTCTGGTTCAGGATGAAGCCACGTTTGGCCATCCAGGCGTCCAGCACGGTGCTGTCGTCGTGGCGCTTGATGTTGATCTTGTTGGGCGGATAGATGACCAATACCCTCGTCTTTTTCGTATTGGCGAAGGTGACTCTGAATTTGGCCAGAACAAGCGGAGCGTGTCTCGGCAACTCCTTTTCCCTGGCCTCATAGGCGGCGAAGAGGTCCTCGGCACGCCGGGTTTCGAATTCCTTGTGTTGCCCACCCCATTTGATGCGTACTTCCTGGAGCACGATATCGTCCAGCCCTTCGATGTCGGAGCAGACCAGGGAGTCCTCACCGTCTCGGCGAAGGGGTTCCAAGGTGTACTTGCCGCGCTCGGAAAAGAACTCGTCATCCTCGAACAGATGCTTGCCGAATACACCCAGATAGAGCTCGCGCTCCTTTTTGGTCACGGGACTGATGCGAAGCTCCGCCAGGGCCGGTGTATATACCAGCACATCATGTTTTTCCGGGCGGTAGACGACGCTACCCGATTTGCCGTCGAGCACGGCCCCTTGGCGCTTGATTGGCTCTCCCCGTCGAATGAGGAACCAGAGGCCGTCATCGCGTTCAAAAGGATGGATCGTGACTGTTTTGCCGCACTTTTTTCTGTCAAACCATTCTGTAAGCGCGGCCTCCATGCCTTTCAGCGTGACGGCGGATGGGACTTTAATTGCAGGAACGCTTTTACTGTCGGGATTGAAGAAGCTTTCGAAACTGCGAGGCCTGTCCAGCTGATATTCGTTGTGCGCTCTTTCGAATATCTCTGGAGCCTGGAGCCAGGCTTGTACGGCAACATCCGTGGGTGCTGGTTCTTCTCCAAGGACAAGGTCTACACCCGCATCCTCGCAGCGTTCCAGAATATCCTGCATTCCCTCGTGTGTCGCCATCTCGTTGACTTGATACAGCGCCTCGACGAGGTCCTGGGGCATGTCGTCAGTGGAAAGAAAAAGACTCGTCAACGCCTCGTAGTCGAAGCCGTCGGACGAGCCTTCCGATGGAAGAGCAAATCCTTTTGCACCGAGGTATGCCGCGTGCGGAGCCAGGAATCTGACCAGCGAGTCGTGATGAATGGCTTTCAGATCGTTGACATGTGAGAACCGCTTGAAGTTGAGTGTCGCCATTGATCTGCCCTCCAGGTCTGATCTCGATGGCCGAGCGGGAAAGAATGCTGTTGCATGAAGACTGCATTGGCCGTTCGTAGGCAGAATGTCTACGGCCCATTCATAGCCCAAAACGTCTTTCAAATACAAGCGCAGCTGAGGACAAGAAAGGGTTTTGCCCTTTTCAGGACAGAGGAAGTGACGCTGATTCGCGAACAGTGCTCCAGACCTTCCGCTGCCGATGCCAGTGTGGAATAGCGGCGATGGCTCGGACATCCTTTTCCTTGATGGGATCGCGACCTGCGGTCGTCGGAGGCAGGAACAGGATCTCCTCCTGAATATCGGGAGCCAGAAGGGTGAGGTCCATGATCTGGGTGATCCGGGCGCGGGTCACGTACCCGAGTCGGGCCAGGTCGGCGAAATCGCGTACCTCGCCCCGGTCGACCATGTCCTGGAAGCGCATGGCCAGGGCCAGCAGTCGAGCGACCCGAGGAACCAGCCCAGGTGAGGTTTGTTGATCCTGCTGTTGGCCCGCTCCCTGGCGCGAGCCGTGCGGAGCCCGCCTGGGGGCCAGTGTGAAGCGCACTTCAAGCTTCGTTTCATCCATTCGAAATAATCCTCCTCTTCGTTCAGGCGGCTGTTCTCTGGCACAGTTGCTTGAGACCCTCGCTTCTGAAAGTCACCGTCACCGACTGGTCACGGCCGTCGAACCCCACTCGTTCGACGAGAATATGGATGATCTTCGCCTGCTCCTTGGAGGACAGCGAGTTCCACACCTCGTCAAAATCCGCCAATGCCTGCGTCAGATCGTTCTCTTTGACGGTCGTCTTGCCCAGCACGATGATCTCCTCCTGGATGGCCGTCATGCGCTGCTCGGTGGTGCGAATCCGCTCCTGCAAATCCGCCAGGCGGTCGGTCGCGATTTCCGAGGCCCCGGCCGGTAATTTACCGCCCAGGAGTTTTCGGACCTGGGCATGGAGCCGTTTGAGTTCCCGCTCCGCTGCTTTCCGCTCCATCTCCAGCTCATGCAGGCGGACTTCGGCTTGTTCCGTGGCCTTGGTGAGTGTGGTCGACAGGACCGCCGGGTTGGTGCCCAACCCCTTGATGTGCTGCACCACCGCGTTTTCAATGTCGTAGGCGTTGACGGATTTCGTGGGGCATTTCGCCCACCCTCGCTGCTGGGCAGTCTGGCAGACGTAATATCGGTAACTCTTGCCGTTCTTTTTATTGGCGCAGGAGTGCGTCATCCCTGTTCCGCAGGGCGTGCAGAAGATCAGCCCCTTGAGCAGCGCGCCGTACTTGTTGCGGACGAGGGTGCCGCCGTTGAGGCGATTGCGCCGCAGAATTGCCTGGACCCTCTTCCAAGTCTCCATGTCCACGATGGCTTCGTGCTCGCCTTCGTAGGTGGTCCCCTGGAACACCACCTTGCCCGTGTAGATGGGATTGGTCAGCAGTCGGAAGAGCGTGCTCTTGTTGAACGGCTTCCCGCCACGCTCCTTGCCCTTGCGGGTCACCCAACGCTTGTTGTTCCAGCCTCGGCGCTCAAGCTCCTGTGCCGAGGGGAGTAGCGACTCCAGTTCCAGGTAGAGCTGGAAGATCGCCCTGACTCGTGCGGCTTCGTCCTCGTTGACCTCCAGCCGGCCGCCGCCCTCGGCCACGTCGTAACCCAGGACAGGCATGCCGCCGACCCATTTGCCTTTTCTGCGCGCGGCCCACATCTTGTCTTTGGTCCGCTCGGCGATGATCTCGCGTTCGAACTGGGCGAAGGAGAGCAGGATGTTCAGGGTCAGCCGGCCCATGGAGTGGGTGGTGTTGAACTGCTGGGTGACCGAGACGAAACTCACGCCGTGGCGATCAAAGATCTCCATGAGGCGCGAGAAGTCGAGCAGGGAGCGGCTGAGGCGGTCCACTTTGTAGACCACGACGCAATCGATGCCGCCGGCCTCGATGTCCGCCATGAGGCGCTTGAGCGCGGGGCGCTCCAGATTGCCGCCGGAGAAGCCGCCGTCATCGTATCGATCCGGCAGGCATGTCCAGCCCTCGTGGCGTTGGCTGGCGATATAGGCCTCGGCCGATTCCCGCTGGGCGTCCAGGGTGTTGAACTCCTGCTCCAATCCCTCATCGGTGGACTTGCGGGTATAAATGGCGCAGCGGATTGCACCAGAGTCTATTTTGGCGGAAGTGGTCATTTGCGCCCTTTGTTTTTGTTCGTGGAGGCCTTGTTCAGACCGAAAAAGACGAAGCCGTTCCATTTGCCGCCGGTCACCTCACGGGCAATGGCCGTGAGCGACTTGTACCGGCGATCCTCGAACTCGAAACCATCGTCCAGCACCCGGACCACGATGTCCCGCCCTTTGTATTCCCTGTGAAGGAGCACGCCGGGGAGGGGCACTCTGGGATCATGGGCTGAAGACAAGCGGCTTTTGACAGATCGCGCTCGGGCCTCGGCCGAGCCGGGCTTCACCGGATCGCGCGGGGCGCGCATTCTGAGGTCAGCGTCCCGGGCCAGCTCCTTGGCCCGCTTGCGAGCCCGTTCCGACAGGTTACCCTCGGCCAGAGCCTGAATGCGCCAGGCGATGCGCTTTTTCAGGAAGGGCTTGTTGTTGGAGCGGGTCTCCTCGCCGAAGACATCGAGGTACTTCTCCTTCAACTCGCCCACGGTCATTCGCTCGAGGCTTTGGACCTCCTTGTACGTCTCTGGGTTCATGTGTCCTCTCCTTGCTTGGATTCTCCTGCGGCGGAGGGAGGGGCGTGCCTCTGGCCGCCAGGAGCATGAACGCTCTGTTCCGGCTGAATAGCAAGTCCATCTGCGGAAGATTCATCATTTGTTTTAATGAGTTGAGAGGCTTCTTCACGCAGGAGGCGTTGATAGCCCCTCGCAAGCAACGTTGCGATCTCTGAAATGGCGTCCTCGGCGGGAAAGGTAGGGGAGGTTGCGTCCGGCATCTGATTCTCCTTGGCCTGCGGCGAAAGGATGTGGATGCCGACCGAGTGCGCGAACGGCCCTGGGGCGCGTCGGGATCGCTGATCACCCTGGAGCAGGGCGATACGGACGACATCCACAACGTGCTCCGGCTTCCGGCCGCTGGCGCTGTCTGATGGTTCCGACCGGAGTGTTTCCGGCCTTCACCCCATACATACCGGCTGGGTGTGAAAAACGTCGGTTTGGGTGCCAATGGCGGCGGGGTTGTTAAACAACTCGCCGAGCTAAACGGAGAATTGGAGAATCAGGGGGGAGAAAGCGGGGATTTCGGAATCGATCATCGAAGGTTGCGCTTGCATCTCGGGCGCATCGGCCTTGGATGGAGAATCCTGTTGAAGGAGAGGCAGCTGGCGCAACATGGCGGATATGCTTGCAGAAAAGACGAAAGCCCCGAGCAGTGCATGCCCAGGGCTTTCCCTTAAAGAAGAACCGTCTCGAAGTACGGTTTTGATATCTGGCTCCCCAGCACGGACTTGAACCGCGAACCTAGTGATTAACAGTCACCCGCTCTGCCGATTGAGCTACTGGGGAACGTGGCGCCGGGAGTGCGTCCCGGCGGGAGACACCTATTAGGGGCAAAGCCGGCCGAGGTCAAGGGGAAAATTTGCGGGCCGGGAAATCGCCGGGGCGCGGGGGCGGGGCGGGGGCCGGGCCCATGCGCTTCTTGACGCTGGCGTCCAATGCGACTAAGGCTACGGGGTTCGCGGAGGCAATGCGAGTTTCCCAGGGAGAAGCGATTTTGACCAAGCACGGCAACCAGCCCCAGCACAAGACCATCAAGCTGCCGGTGAAGTCCCCGTTCGTGGAGCGTTTCCAGCCCATGCTGCGCGCGCTGGACGACAAGAAGGAACTGAACGAGGTGCTCAAGAACCGGGTGGGCAAGGCCTGCACCCTGCTCGACGAGGGCGTGCCCCTGTTCCCCAACGATTTCCGCCAGCAGGACCACGTGGCCGACGTTCTGGAGCGCTTCGAGCCCCTGGACGACGCGGCCCTGGAGGCCAGCGGCGCCTCGTTCCAGCTTGCCGGGCGCATCGTCTCGCTGCGCTCCTTCGGCAAGGTCGCCTTCTTCCACCTGCAGGACGCCTCGGGCCGGATGCAGGTCTACGTGGCGCGCGACGACATGGGCGCCGAGGCCTACAGCCTCTTCAAGAAGCTGGACCTGGGCGACATCGTGGGCATCGCGGGCACCGTGTTCCGCACCAAGACCGGCGAGCTGACCATCGCCGCGCGCCAGGTGCGCCTGGTCACCAAGTCCATGCGCCCGCTGCCCGAGAAGTACCACGGCCTGAAGGACCTGGAGACCCGCTACCGCCAGCGCTATGTGGACCTCATCGTCACCGAGCGCACCAAGGACATCTTCGTCAAGCGCACGGCGGTGGTGCGCGAGTTCCGCAATTTCCTGAACGACCGCGGCTTCATGGAAGTGGAAACGCCCATGATGCAGCCCATTCCCGGCGGCGCCACGGCCCGGCCCTTCGAGACGCACCACAACGCCCTGGACATGAAGCTGTACATGCGCATCGCCCCGGAGCTGTACCTCAAGCGGCTGCTGGTGGGCGGGTTCGAGCGCGTGTACGAGATCAACCGCAACTTCCGCAACGAGGGCATCAGCACACGGCACAACCCCGAGTTCACCATGTGCGAGTTCTACTGGGCCTACGCCACCTTCGAGGACATGATGGACCTCACCGAGGAGCTGTTCGCCCACATCGCCCGCGAGGTCTGCGGCGGCACCCGGATCGCCTACCAGGGCCAGGAGATCGACCTGACCCCCGGCGCCTGGACGCGCATCACCTTCCACGACGCCCTGGAGCGGATCGGCGGGGTGGCCCCCGAGGTCTACCGCGACTACGACGCGGCCTGCGCCCTGGTGCGCCGCGAGGGCGAAAAGGTGCTCAAGGGCGAGGTGCTGGGCAAGGTCCAGGCCAAGCTCTTCGACCTCTTCGTGGAGCCCAAGCTCATCCAGCCGCATTTCATTTACATGTACCCCACGGACATCTCGCCCCTGTCGCGGCGCAACGACGCCGACCCCGCGCTGTCGGACCGCTACGAGCTGTTCATCGCCGGGCGCGAGATGGCCAACGCGTTCTCCGAGCTCAACGACCCCGTGGACCAGCGCCTGAGCTTCGAGTCCCAGGTGGCCGAGAAGGCCGCCGGCGACGCCGAGGCCCACGCCATGGACGAGGACTACGTGCGCGCCCTGGAATACGGCATGCCCCCGGCGGCGGGCCAGGGCGTGGGCATCGACCGGCTGGTCATGCTGCTCACCGACTCGCCCAGCATCCGCGAGGTCATTCTCTTCCCCCTCCTCAAGCCGGAGGGCGGCGCAGGCGCATGAGCTTCGAGTCCTTCATCTCGCTGCGCTACCTGCTGGCGCGGCGCAAGCAGGCCTTCATCTCCGTGATTTCGCTCATGTCGGTGCTGGGCGTGGCCATAGGCGTGGCCGCGCTCATCGTCGTTCTGGGGGTCATGAACGGCATGAGCAAGGACCTGCGCGACAAGATCCTGGGCGTCAACGCCCACCTGATCATCGGCAGCCTGGAAGGCCCCATCGCCGACTACCGGCCCCTGGTGGAGCAGGCCGTCGAGGTGCCGGGCGTGCTGGGCGCAACCCCGTTCATCTACGCCGAGGTCATGGTCTCCACCCGCCAGGGCAGCAAGGGCGTGGTGCTGCGCGGCATCGACCCCGCCAGCGCAGGGGGCGTGCTCTCCGTGGGCCGCGACATGATCGAGGGCTCGCTTCAGGACCTGGCGGACGGCTTCGGCCCCCCGGGCCCCCCGGGGCTGCTCATCGGCCAGGAGCTCGCCAACCGCCTGGGCGCGCGCCGGGGCAGCCTGATCCACGTGCTCACGCCCTCGGGCCGCAGCACGGCGGCGGGCTTCACCCCCGAGGTCATCACCGCGCGGGTGGTCGGGGTGTTCAAGACCGGGATGTGGGAGTACGACTCCTCCCTGGCCTACGCCTCCCTGGCCGAAACCCAGCGCCTGATGGGCTTTTCCGGCGATCTGGTCACGGGCGTGGAGATGCGCGTGGCCGACGTGGACCGCGCCGACGCCGTGGGCCGCGACCTGGCCACGCGCATCGGCGGCTACCCGCTCTACGTGCGCGACTGGAAGGAGATGAACCGCAGCCTCTACGAGGCCCTGGCCCTGGAGAAGGCGGGCATCACCGTCATCCTGGTCATGATCGTGCTGGTGGGCACGTTCTCCATCGTCACCAGCCTGGTGATGCTGGTCATGGAAAAGACCCGCGACATCGCCATCCTCATGTCCATGGGCGCGCGCAGGCGCAGCATCCGCAACATCTTCATGCTCCAGGGCACGCTCATCGGGGCCGTGGGCACGGGCCTGGGCTTCACCCTGGGCCTTTCCCTGTGCCTGCTGCTCAAGAAATACCAGTTCATCCGCCTGCCCAAGGGCATCTACTCCCTGGACTACCTGCCCGTGCTGCTCAACTGGGCGGACCTGGTGGCCATCGGCGCCGGGGCCATGCTGCTGTGCTTTCTGGCCACCATCTACCCCGCGCGCCAGGCCGCGCGGCTGATGCCCGCCGAGGCGCTGCGCTATGAGTAAGGACAATTTCCCGTTGTATGATTTGCAGGGTGTTGGTAAGGAGTACCCCGGACCTGGAGGGAGCCTCGTCATCCTGAAAGGACTGGACCTGCGGGTGGAGCGGGGGGAGAGCGTCGCCGTGCTCGGAGCCTCGGGCGCGGGCAAGTCCACCTTGTTGCATGTGCTGGGCGGGCTGGACATCCCCTCCGAAGGGCAGGTGCTGTTCGAGGGGCGCGATGTGGCCCGCATGGGCGAACCCGAGCGCGCGCACCTGCGCAACAGGGAAATGGGCTTCGTCTTCCAGTTTCATCACCTGCTGCCCGAGTTCTCCACCCTTGAAAACGTCGCCATGCCCGGGCTCATCGCGGGGCTGGGCCGGGCCGAAGCCTTCGAGCGGGCCGCGCAGGCCCTGGACCTGGTGGCCCTGGGCCAGCGGGCGTCGCACAAGGTGACCACCCTGTCGGGCGGCGAGCGCCAGCGCGCCGCCATCGCCAGGGCGATTCTTATGCGCCCCAAGGCGCTTCTGGCCGACGAGCCCACCGGCAACCTCGACGAGGCCACCGGAGAGCGCATCGGCGGGCTGCTGTTCGAGCTGAACAGGGAACTGGGCATGACCCTCGTGGTGGTGACTCACAACGTCGAACTGGCCGCCCGCATGGGCCGGAGAATGGAACTGCGTTCCGGGGAGCTGTATGAGCACAATCGCTAGCCGCCTGCTGACGCTTCTTGCGCTGCTGACCACCGTCTGGGTCGCCACCTCCGCCTGCGCCCAGACCGCCGGGGACAAGGTCACCGTCCTGGTGCTGCCCTTCGAGGTCAACGCCGACCCGGAGCTGGACTACCTGAAGGACAGCCTGCCCGAACTGCTCGGTGAGCGGCTGGCCCAGAGCGGCTTCGACGTGCTGCCCCAGGCGACGGTGCTCCAGCTCATCGAGGAGCACGACATCGAGTACCTCGATCTGTCCACGGCCAAGGACCTGGCCCTGCTCGCCCGCGCCGCCTACGCCGTCTACGGCAGCTTCAGCCAGCTGGGCGAGACCATCAGTCTGGACGTGCGCCTGGTGGAGGCCCACGGCGTGAAGACGCCCAAGCCGCTGTTCGTGGTCCAGGAAGGGCTTATCAACGCCGTGCCCGCCATCGAGGACCTGGCCGAGAAGATCCGCCTGGAGCTCATGAGCAAGGAGCGCATCGAGGCCATCGACGTGGAGGGCAACCGCTTCCTGGACAAGGACGTGGTGCTCATGCGTCTGCGCCACGTGCGCAAGGGCGAGCTGTACGACCCCAAGGCCGTGAACGAGGAGCTCAAGAACGTCTTCGACCTGGGCTATTTCGACGACGTGCAGGTGCGCGTGGACGACCTGCCCGAGGGCGTGAAGGTCGTCTTCGTGGTGGACGAGAAGCCGCGCATCAGCGTGGTGGACGTGCTGGGCACCGACGCCCTGGACAAGGATGACCTCCTGGCGCTCATGAACACCAAGACAGGCGCCGTGCTGAACCCCAAGGTGCTGGCCGACGACCTGGGCAAGATCAAGGAAGAATACCGCAAGGAAGGCTACTACAAGGCCCAGGTCACCCACGAGGTGGCCGCCAGCGACGAGGGCCAGGCCCGGCTGAACATCAACGTGGAGGAGGGCGACAAGCTCTACATCCGCGGAATTTCCATCAACGGCGCCGAGCAGCTCGACCCCGACGACCTGCGCGACGAGCTGGCCCTGGGCGAGCGGGGCATGTTCTCCTGGTTCACCGGCACGGGCGTGCTCAAGGAGGAATACCTCAACCGCGACGCCGCCGCCCTGGAGGCCTATTACGCCAACCACGGCTTCATCGAGGCCCAGGTGGGCCAGCCCAAGGTCGAGTTCCAGGACGACGGCATCTACGTGACCTTCGAGGTCAAGGAAGGCCGCCGTTTCAAGGTCGGCGCCGTCTCCTACTCCGGCGACATGCTTGAGCCCGCCGAGAAGCTCAACGAGCTGATCCAGACCGACGACCTGGGCACCGACGGCGAATACCTGGACCGCTCGGTGCTGCGCAGCGACTCCCAGGCCCTTTCGGAGTACTATTCCAACTACGGCTACGCCTTTGCCGAAGCCAACTACGTCATCCACTCCGACCCCGAGACGCTCACCGCCGACATCGAATTCCAGATGGCCAAGCGCCAGAAGGTCTACATCCGCCGGGTGACCATCCAGGGCAACGACCGCACCCGCGACAACGTCATCCGGCGCAAGGTGCTGCTCTCCGACGGCGACCTGTTCAGCGGCGAGGACCTGGCCCTGTCCACGCGCAACCTGAACAACCTGGGCTACTTCGACCAGGCCGACATCGAGACCATCCCCACCTCCGACGAGGGGCTCATGGACCTCAAGGTCAAGGTCCGCGAGAAGTCCACGGGCGAGCTGTCCGCTGGCGCGGGCTACTCCAGCTCCTCGGGCGTGTACTTCGTGGCCTCGGTCAAGGAGAACAACCTTTTCGGCAAGGGCTACCAGGGCTCGCTGGAAGGCGCCTGGGGCGGCGACTACAAGCGCTACATCCTGCGCTTCACCAACCCCAACTTCCGCGACACCCCCTGGCTGGTGGGCGGCGACCTCTACCACTACGACGACGACTACGACGACTACGACCGCGTGAGCACCGGCGCGCGCGCGCGCTTCGGCCACCCCATCGGGAAATTCTCGTACACCAACCTCCAGTACCGCCTGGAACGCTACGAGATCACCAACGTGGACGACGACGCCGCCGACGAGATCCTGGACATCGAGGGCACCAACTGGGTCAGCGCCGTCTACGCCGACATCGTGCGCAACACCCTGGACCGCTACCTGAACCCCTCCAAGGGCATGAAGTCCTCCCTGAGCGCGGAATATGCGGGCGGGCTGATGATGGGCGATGACGAGTTCATCAAGTACATCGCCGACCACAACTACTACCGCCCGCTGTGGCTTGACCACATCTTCCACTTCCACGGCCAGGCCGGATACGTCATGGAGAACTTCGGCGGCAAGGAAATTCCGGTCTACGAGCGGTTCTACCTGGGTGGCATCAACAGCGTGCGTGGCTACAAGAGCCGCTACATCTCCCCGCGCGACGAAGAGTCCGGCGACCGCATCGGCGGCGACAAGATGGCTTTCGTCAACTTCGAGTATCTCTTCCCGATCATGGAGGAGATGGGCATCATGGGCGTGACGTTCTTCGACGCGGGCCAGGTGTGGGACGACGGCGAGGCCATGGATTTCGACCCCAGGAAGAGCGTGGGCGTCGGCATCCGCTGGTACTCGGCCCTGGGCCCGCTGCGCCTGGAATACGGCTACGCCCTGGACACCATCCGCGAGCAGGGCAGCAAGGGCAAGCTCGAGTTTACCATCGGCCAGTTCTTCTAGGCCGCGACGGATCACGCAACACCAACGAACAACACACGAGGACACACTATGCGTAAAACGCTTTTCACGGTTCTGGCCTTCCTGCTCCTGGTTTCCACCGCCGCCGCCCAGGGCCCCGTGGGTGTCGTGGACATGCCGCGCATCATCAAGGAGTGCGAAGCCGGGCAGCAGGCCCGCGCCTCCCTGCAGGAGACGTTCAAGTCCACCCAGGAGGACCTGGACAAGCAGAAGACCGAGCTGGAAAAGATGCGCGCCGACCTGCAGAACCAGAGCCTGGTGCTCTCCCAGTCGGCCAAGGTGGACAAGGAAGAGGAATTCAAGCGCCGCATCCGCGACCTGCAGGACGCCATGCAGAGCTTCCAGCGCAAGTACAAGGCCGAGGAGGAGAAGATCTCCGGCCCGATCATCACCGTCATCTTCGAGACCCTGCAGGCCTACGGCAAGAAGAACGGCTACGCCATGATCGTGGACGGCAACAACTCCGGCGTGCTTTACGCTGACGAGAAGACCAACCTCACCGACCCGATCATCGCCGAGGTCAACAAGGCCTGGCGGGCCAAGAACAAGAAGTAGCACTCATGGAAATCGCACTTTCGGCCCTGGCCGAACGTCTGGGCCTGCCGCTCCGGGGATCGGACCGGCAGGTCTCGGGCGTCGGGCCCCTGGAATCCGCAGGCCCGCAGGACGTCAGCTTCATCAGCGCCGCCAAGTACGCCCCGCTGCTCAAGACCACCCGTGCCGGGGCCGTGATCTGCACCGAGGAGTTCGCGGGCAGCGTGGACGCCGCGCTGGTCAGCGCCAACCCGGCCCTGGATTTCGCGCGGCTGCTGGAGCTGTTCTCCCCGCCCCAGGGGCGCTTCTCGGGCGTGAGCGACCGGGCCTTCGTGGACCCCCAGGCCCGCGTGGCCGAGGGCGCCACGGTGTTCCCCCTGGCCTATGTCGGCCCCGGGGCCGAGGTCGGGCCCGGGTCGCGCATCTTCCCCGGCTGCTACGTGGGCGAGGACTGCCGCATCGGCCGCGACTGCACCCTGTACCCCAACGTGACCCTCATGGCCCGCACGGTGCTGGGCGACCGGGTCATGGTCCACCCCGGGGCGGTGCTGGGCGCCGACGGCTTCGGCTACGTGCCGCGGGCGGGCGGCGGGCGCGACAAGATTCCCCAGGTGGGCACCCTGGTGGTAGAGGACGACGTGGAAATCGGCGCCAACACGACCATCGACCGCGCCATGCTGGAGAAGACCGTCATCGGCCGGGGCACCAAGATCGACAACCTGGTGCAGGTGGCCCACAACTGCGTGCTGGGCGAAAACTGCACCATCGTCGCCCAGGTGGGCATCGCGGGCAGCTGCACCGTGGGGCGCGACGTGATCATGGCCGGGCAGGCGGGCGTCGCCGATCACGTGAGCATCGGCGACGGCGCCGTCGTCGGGCCCATTTGCGGCGTGCGCACCGATATCCCGGCGGGCATGCGCATGGGCGGCATTCCGGCCATGGAGTACGGCACCTACATGCGCAACCTGTCCCTGGCCCCGAAGATTCCCGACCTGTTCAAGCGGGTCAGGCAACTGGAGAAAGCCCTGGAGGCCCTTGGCGGCGATCCCGGGCAAGGAGGGCGCACATGAGCGCATTGCCGACCCCCATGATGATCGCCGAGATCCTCAAGCTGCTGCCGCACCGCTACCCGTTCCTCATGGTGGACCGGGTGACTGCCTTCGAGCCCGGCCAGCGCCTGGAGGGCTACAAGAACGTCACCTTCAACGAGCCGTTCTTCCAGGGCCACTTCCCGGGGCTGCCGGTGATGCCCGGGGTGCTCATCTGCGAGGCCCTGGCCCAGGCTGGGGGGCTCTTGACCCTCATGAGCGACCCGGCGCTGTGCGACGGCAGCAAGGTCTTCCTGTTCGCGGGCATCGACAACGTGCGCTTCCGCGCCCCGGTGGTGCCCGGCGACCGGCTGGAGCTGCAGGTCTTCGACGTGCGGCGCAAGCTTTCCCTGGTCAAGATGAGCGGGCAGGCCCTGGTGGACGGCAAGATCGTCGCCTCGGGTACCATGACCGCAGCCATCGCCAACCGCGAGGACATGTAACGTGGCGACGAACATCCACAGCTCCGCCGTGGTCCACCCCGGGGCCGAGATCGGCGAGGGCGTGACCATCGGGCCCTTCTCCGTGATCCAGGACAAGACCGTCATCGGCGAAGGCACGACCATCGGCGCCTACTGCCAGGTCCACGCCCACACCACCATGGGCCGGGGCAACCATATCCATTCCTACGCCTACGTGGGCGGCGACCCGCAGGACATCAAGTACCGCGGCGGCACCACCCGCCTGACCATGGGCGACAACAACATCGTGCGCGAGTTCGTGACCCTGCACCGCGGCACCGAGACCGGGCGCGGCGAGACCATCATCGGCTCGGGCTGCATGATCATGGCCTACGCCCATGTGGCCCACGACTGCCACATCGGCGACAACGTGATCATGGCCAACGGGGTCATGCTGGCCGGGCACGTGGACCTGGGCCACCACGCCGTGATCAGCGGCATGTCGGGCGTGCACCAGTTCGCGCGCGTGGGCGAGTTCGGCTTCGTGGGCGGCATGTCCGGCGTCAGCCAGGACGTTCCGCCCTTCGTGCTGGCCGCCGGGGTGCGCGCGCAGCTGCGCGGGCTGAACCTCATCGGCCTGCGCCGGGGCGGCTTTTCCGCCGAGGCCATCTCGGGCCTGAAGAAGGCCTACAAGCTCATCTGGCGCGCAGGCAAGGAGCGCCAGGAGGCCCTGGCCGAGGTCCAGGAAACCCTGGGCGCCATCCCCGAAGTGGCCCGGCTGCTGGAGTTCATCCGCTCCAGCGAGCGCGGGATGCTCTGCGACAGCGGCCTGCGCAACGGCCAGAACCGGGGCGAGTAGCCCCGGGGGGCACGGGCATGGCGGAGGTCATCGGGCTCATCGCCGGGGGCGGGCAGTTCCCCTTCCTGGTGGCCCGCGCGGGGCGCGCGGCGGGCGCCGCCGTGGTGGCCGTGGGCTTTGCCGGCAATACGGACCCGGCCCTGGCCGCCGAAACGGCCTCCTACGTCGAGCTGCACCTGGGCCAGGTCTCGCGCCTGCTGCGGACCTTCAAGGACCAGGGCGCGACCCGTGTCGTCTTCGCGGGCACCATCAACAAGCCCCGGGCCATGGACCTGCGCCCCGACTGGCTGGCGGCCAAGCTGCTGCTGCGCTTGGCGGGCAAAGGCGACGATGCCATCCTGCGCACCCTGGCCGGGGAGCTGGAGCGCCAGGGCCTGCACCTGTCCAGCGCCCTGGAGCTGCTGCCCGGCATGGCCACCCCCGAGGGGCCGCTGACGGCCAAGCCCCCCCGGGCCTCCGACCTGGACGACCTGCGCCTGGCCTGGCCCATGGCCAAGGCCCTGGGCCGCATGGACATCGGCCAGTCGCTGCTCATCCGCTCGGGCGTCGTGGGCGCCGTGGAGGGGCCCGAGGGCACCGACGCGGCCATTGCCCGCGCGGGGGAGCTGGTGGGCAAGGGCTGCGTGCTGTGCAAGGTCTTCAAGCCCGGGCAGGACGCGCGCATCGACCTGCCCGCCGCCGGACCGGGCACGGTGCGGGCCATGGCCGCCGTGGGCGGCTCGTGCATCGGCATCGAGGCCGGGCGCTCGGTGTTCTTCGACCTGGAAGAGAGCGTGGCCCTGGCCGAGCGCCACGGCATCCGGCTGGTGGGCCTGAGCGCGCAGTACCTGGGCCTGCCCCCCGAGGCCGGGGCCTGAGCGGGCCGGGCCGTCCGGGCGGACATGCACGACGCCCCCGGCGCAGCGCTGCGCCGGGGGCGTCGTTCGTTGGCCGGGCTGGCGGTCCGGCCGGGGCTAGAAGCGCAGGGTGGCCCAGCTCAGGCCGTGGGTGGGCAGGATGCGCGCGTCCAGGGCCTTGATGCGCTGCATGCTGTCGTAGGCGGCCAGGGCGTCGGTGTGCACCCCGGGGCAGATGGCCGGGCCGTTGTCCGGGAAGTTCTTCTCGTTGCAGCATTGCCCGGGCAGGGCCACGTCGCCCGAGGCCGTGGGGATGACCACCGTCTGGCAGCCCGGGGTGTGCCCGGGGGTCAAGAGGCAGCGGATGCCCGGCACGGGCTCGGCGTCGCCGTCCAGCACCTGGAACTGGACGCCCTCGGTGAAGTACTCGTCGTAGCGGTGGTCCAGCGGGTGGGGGTTGCGCTGGAATTCCAGCTCCTTGCGCTGCACGTAGTGCGTCGCGCCGGGGAACAGGCGGTTGTTGCCGCAGTGGTCGTCGTGCAGGTGGGTGTTGATGACGGTGTCCACGTCTTCGGGCGCCACGCCGTGGGCGGCCAGGGCCTCGGTCAGCGGCAGGGGCGCAAGCCCGGTCTGCTCCTGGAACCCGGCGGGCACCATGGCCTCGTCCTCGTCCAGCCCGGTGTCCACCAGGATGGTGCGCCCGTTGCCGCGCACGAGCAGGGCGTAGATGGGCAGCCAGATGGGTTTGCCGTAGTCGCGCTGGTAGGTCATGATGCCCTGGTCCGGGTTGCGCACGCCGGTAAGCAGGGGAACGACGGTGTACATGGGGGCCTCCTTTGCGGGCGCGGCCCGCACAGGGAAGGATAACCCCGCGCGGCGCCAAGTCAACCGCCGGGGATGGCCCCCTCCCGGGGCGGCCCGGGCCCGGGCGTTTGCTGTTCGGGCCGATCTGTTTTATATGGATGCGTTCCACCGACGCCGAGAACGCAAGCGAGACGCACATGAGCCATGTTTTGGGCCTGAAGTTCAGCGACTACGGCCAGATATATTTCTTCGATTCCGGCCCCTTCGTGGTCGCCAAGGGCGACCGGGTCATCGTCAAGACCGACCAGGGCATGGGCCTGGGCACGGTGCTCACCGTGAGCGAGGCCGCGCCCGAGGGCGTGCCCGAGCAGGATCTCAAGCCCATCTTCCGCCTGGCCATCGAGGAGGACCTGGTCGCCGAGGCCGAGAACGCGGCCCTGGCCCGCGAGGCCTACCGCTTCTGCCGCCAGTGCGTGTCCGAACGCGAGCTGGAGATGAAGCTCGTGGACGTGGAGGTCTTCTTCGACCACAGCAAGATGGTCTTCTATTTCACCGCCCCGGGGCGCATCGACTTCCGCGAGCTGGTCAAGGACCTGGTGCGCAACTACCGCACGCGCATCGAGCTGCGCCAGATCGGCGTGCGCCACGAGACGCAGATGCTCGGGGCCGTGGGCAATTGCGGGCAGGTGGCCTGTTGCCGCCGCTTCATGCGCAAGTTCGCCCCGGTGACCATCAAGATGGCCAAGGAGCAGAACCTGTTCCTGAACCCGACCAAGATCTCGGGCATCTGCGGGCGGCTGCTGTGTTGCCTGTCCTTCGAGGAGGAGAACTACCGCGAGTTCTACCGCCAGTGCCCGAAGATCGGCAAGCGCATGGACACCGACCAGGGGCTGATGAAGATTCTGCGCGCCAACTTCTTCCGCGGCGGCATCACCGTGTTCACCGAGATGGGCGAGGAGCGCGAGCTGACCCTTGAGGAATGGCAGGCCCTGAACCCTCGGCGCTACGACCCCCAGGTGCCCCGGCCCGAGCCCCAGCCCGCGCCGCCCCAGCCCCCGCGCCGGGGTGGCCGCCCGGGTCAGCGCGGGCCCGGCGCCGCCCCCGGCGGCCCTGCGGCGCGCGGCCCGCGCCCCGATGCCGCCCCGGCCCCCGGCCCGGGCGACTCCGGGAGCGAGGGCGGGGCGGATGCCCCCGCCGCCTCCTGGGGGCAGCCCCCGGCGGAGCCCGCGCCCGCCGAATTTGCCGACGCGGCTCCCGAGGCGCCCGCCGCCCCTGCGGCCCGCGAACCCCGCGAGGCCCAGGGGGGCGCGCAGGACGGCTCCTCGCGCCCCCGGCGCCACCCGCGCGCGGGCTCGGGCCGCAAGGAGCCCCGCCCCGAGGCCCCCGCGCCCGGCGAGGCACGGCCCGCCGGGGCCAAGCCTTCCCGCCGCAGGCGGCGGCGCAAGCCGCGCTCCGACGGCGGCTCCAACGAATAATCCACGGCAGCGGACACCACAGGAGGACCGATCTTGAGCCGTTTTTCCATCACCACGCCCATCTACTACGTGAACGCCAAGCCCCACCTGGGGCATGCCTATACGACCATCGTGGCCGACAGCCTGGCGCGCTTCCACCGCCTGTGCGGCGACGAGACGTTTTTCCTCACCGGCACCGACGAGCACGGCGACAAGATCGTGCAGGCCGCCGAGAAGGCCGGCAGCACGCCGCAGCAGTACGTGGACGCCGTGAGCGCGCAGTTCCGCGACCTGTGGCCCGCCCTTGGCGTCACCAACGACGACTTCATCCGCACCACCGAGCCGCGCCACAAGGCAGTCGTGCAGGCCATCCTGCAGAAGGTCTACGACGCGGGCGATATCTATCTGAAGAACTACGAGGGGTTGTACTGCTACGGCTGCGAGCAGTTCCTCACCGAGAAGGACCTCGACGCCCAGGGCTGCTGCCCGGACCACAAGGTGCCGCCCGCGAAAATCAGCGAGGCCAACTATTTCTTCCGCATGTCCAAGTACCAGGGCTGGCTCAAGGAGCACATCCTGGCCAACCCGGACTTCATTCGCCCCGAGCGCTACCGCAACGAGGTCCTGTCCATGCTCGACATGGGCGTGCTGGACGACCTGTGCATCTCGCGGCCCAAAACGCGCCTGACCTGGGGCATCGAGCTGCCCTTCGACCCCGACTACGTGACCTACGTCTGGTTCGACGCGCTCATCAACTACGTCACGGCCATGGGCTGGCCGGACGGCGCGCTGTTCGCGCGCTTCTGGGAGCACACCGACCATCTGGTGGCCAAGGACATTCTCAAGCCCCACGCCGTGTTCTGGCCGACCATGCTCAAGGCCGCCGGGCTGCCGGTCTACCGGCACCTCAACGTCCACGGCTACTGGCTGATCAAGGACACCAAGATGTCCAAGTCCCTGGGCAACGTGGTGGAGCCCCTGGCCATGCGCGACCGCTACGGGCTGGACGCCTTCCGCTATTTCCTGCTGCGCGAGATGCGCTTCGGGCGCGACGCCTCCTTCTCCGAGGAGGCCCTGGTGGGGCGGCTCAACGCCGACCTGGCCAACGACCTGGGCAACCTCTTCTCGCGTGTGCTGGCCATGACCCACAAGTACTTCGGCGGCCAGGTGCCCGACCCCGGCGCGCGCACGGCCCCGGCGGACGCCGACCTGGGCGAGCTGGCGCGCAACGCCTTCGCCAACTACACGACCCTGTTCGCCCGCCTGGAGTTCGGCCAGGCCCTGGAATCGCTGTGGGAGCTGGTGCGCGCCCTCAACAAGTACGTGGACAGCGCCGCGCCCTGGGCGCTTTTCAAGCAGGGCCGCACGGACGAACTGGCGGCGGTGCTCTACACGCTGCTGGAGATGATGCGCAAGGTGGCCCTGTTCGTGTGGCCGGTGATGCCCGGCACCGCCGAGGCCATGACCGCCCAGCTTGGCGGCGCCTTCGACCTGGCGCGGGTGGACCTCGGCGCCGAGGCCCAGGGCTTCGGCGGGCTTGCCCCCGGCACGGCCCTGGCCGCCGGGTCGAACCTCTTCCCGCGCGTGGACCCGCCCCGCGAGGAGCCTGCGCCCCAGCCCGCAGCTGAGGAAAAAGCCAAGGCCAAGGACAAGGCCAAGCCCGAGAAAAAGGCCGCCCCGGCGCCCCAGCCGGACCCCGGCGTCATCGAGTTCGCGGATTTCCAGAAGCTCGACCTGCGCGTGGGCACCGTGCTCGCCGCCGCGCCGCATCCGGATGCCGACCGGCTCTTCGTGGTCCAGGTGGACCTGGGCGAGGCCGCGCCGCGCCAGGTTGTGGCGGGGCTGCGCGAGTTCTTCCAGGCCGAGGATCTGGTGGGCCGCCAGGTGGTGGTGGTCGCCAACCTCGCTCCGCGCGCCCTGCGCGGGCAGACCAGCCACGGCATGATCCTGGCCGTGCGCCGCGATGGCGGCATGGAGCTGCTTACCGCCAGCGGGGCGGTGGCTGCGGGCGCCAAGGTGTCCTAGCCTTTCCCGGCTGGCCGAAAGGCCGCGCGGCGCTTCGTCCGGGGCGGGGTGGGCGCGATTTGCCGGGACGGAGCCCCGGCCCCTGCCGCGCGCCCCCGGGGCGGCCCCGGCCATGGCGCCCCGGGCCAGGCTCCGCCCAGGCGCCCCGGGCGGGGCAGGGCGGGGCACCCGCAGCCCGCGAGGCCCGGTGGGCGCGGCCTGCCCGGGCCCGGGGGCGGGTCTTTTCCCTTTACTCCGGCGCCGCGCTGACCTATAAAACCCGGGTGCTTTTTCCGGGGACGCCACCGGCCCCCGCCCGCTCCGGCCTCCGGCCAGCTCCCGCTTTTCCGGCGTCCGCCCCCCGGCACGAACACGAAACCCGAACCCCCCGACCGACCCACATGCCCAAACGCACCGACCTCAAGAAGATCATGCTCATCGGCTCCGGGCCCATCGTCATCGGGCAGGCCTGCGAGTTCGACTACTCCGGCACCCAGGCCCTCAAGGCCCTGAAGGAAGAGGGCTACGAAGTGGTCCTGGTCAACTCCAACCCGGCGACGATCATGACCGATCCGGAGCTGGCCGACCGCACCTACATCGAGCCCATCGAGCCCGAGACCGTGGCGCGCATCATCGCCAAGGAGCGCCCCGACGCGCTGCTGCCCACCCTGGGCGGGCAGACGGCGCTGAACACGGCCCTGGCCGTGGCCGAAATGGGCGTGCTCGAAAAGTACGGGGTGGAGATGATCGGCGCCTCGCGCGAGGTCATCGAGAAGGCCGAGTCGCGCGAGCTGTTCCGCACGGCCATGGAGAACATCGGGCTCAAGGTGCCCGAGTCGCGCATCTGCCGCACCATGGCCGATGTGCGCGCCACCGCCGAGGTCATTCCGTTCCCGATCATCATCCGCCCGGCCTACACCATGGGCGGCACGGGCGGCGGCGTGGCCTACAACATGGAGGAGCTGGAAGCCATCGCGGCCACGGGCCTTGCGGCCAGCCGCTCCAGCGAGGTCATGCTCGAGCGCTCGGTGCTGGGCTGGAAGGAATTCGAGCTGGAGGTCATGCGCGACCGGGCCGACAACTGCGTGATCATCTGCTCCATCGAGAACCTGGACCCCATGGGCGTGCACACCGGCGACTCCATCACCGTGGCCCCGGCCCAGACGCTCACCGACGTGGAATACCAGGCCATGCGCGACGCGGCCCTGGCCATCATGCGCGAGATCGGCGTGGAGACCGGCGGGTCCAACGTGCAGTTTGCCGTGAACCCCGCCAACGGCGAAATGGTCGTCATCGAGATGAACCCGCGCGTGTCGCGCTCCTCGGCCCTGGCCTCCAAGGCCACGGGCTTCCCCATCGCCAAGATCGCCGCCAAGCTCGCCGTGGGCTACACCCTGGACGAGATTCCCAACGACATCACCCGCGAGACCATGGCCAGCTTCGAGCCGACCATCGACTACGTGGTGACCAAGATTCCGCGCATGACCTTCGAGAAGTTCCCCGGCACCGAGGACTACCTGACCACGGCCATGAAGAGCGTGGGCGAGGCCATGTCCATCGGGCGGACCTTCAAGGAGTCGCTGCAAAAGGGCCTGCGCTCCCTGGAGATCGGCATGCCCGGCCTGGGCCGGACCTTTGCCCGCGACACCTGCCCCGGGCGCGACGAGATCATGGCCCGGCTGCGCAAGCCCAACTCCAAGCGCATCTTCCACGTGCGCTACGCCATGCTCTGCGGGCTGACCGACGCCGAGATCCACGAGGCGACCATGATCGACCCGTGGTTCATCCGCCAGATCCGCGCCCTGGTGGAGGTGGAGGAGGAGTTGCGGGCCTTCCCGCTGTCCGGCTCTGTCTGCGCCTCGTCGTCCGCCTGCCGGGCGCTCATGCGCCGCGCCAAGGAGCACGGCTTCTCCGACCGCCAGCTCGCCGCCCTGTGGAAGAAGGACGAGCTGGACATCCGGCGCATCCGCCAGGCCATGGGCGTCCTGCCGACCTACTACCTGGTGGACACCTGCGCCGCCGAGTTCGATGCCTACACGCCCTACTACTACAGCACCTACGAGACCGGCAGCGAGAACACCGCCCGGCCCGGGCGCAAGGTGGTCATCCTCGGCGGCGGGCCCAACCGCATCGGCCAGGGCATCGAGTTCGACTACTGCTGCGTCCACGCCTCCTATGCCCTCAAGGAACTGGGCGTGACCTCCATCATGGTCAACTCCAACCCCGAGACGGTGTCCACCGACTACGACACCTCGGACCGCCTGTATTTCGAGCCCCTGACCCTCGAGGATGTGCTCAACATCATCGAGTTCGAGCAGCCCGAGGGCGTGGTGGTCCAGTTCGGCGGGCAGACCCCGCTGAACCTCGCCGTGCCGCTGCTGCGCGCCGGGGTGCGCATCCTGGGCACCTCGCCGGACTCCATCGATCGCGCCGAAGACCGCGAGCGCTTCCAGGCCCTGCTGCAAAAGCTCGGCCTGCGCCAGCCCGACAACGGCACGGCCATGAGCGTGGAGCAGGCCGTGGCTGCGGCTCAGACCATCGGCTACCCCGTGGTGGTGCGCCCGAGCTACGTGCTGGGCGGGCGGGCCATGGAGGTGGTCTACGGCGAGGAGGACCTGCGGGCCTATTTCCGCCACGAGGTCACCGTGGCCCCCGAGCACCCCATCCTCATCGACAAGTTCCTGGAAAACGCCATCGAGGTGGACGTGGACGCCCTGGCCGACGGGCACGACGTGTACGTCGCCGGGATCATGGAGCATATCGAGGAGGCGGGCATCCACTCCGGCGACTCGGCCTGCGTCATCCCGCCGCATACCCTGGGCGCGGCCACCGTGGCCGAGATCGAGCGCCAGACCGTGGCCCTGGCCCTGGAGCTGGGCGTGGTCGGGCTCATGAACATCCAGTTCGCCGTCAAGGACGGGGAGATCTTCATCCTGGAGGTCAACCCCCGGGCCTCGCGCACGGCGCCCTTCGTCTCCAAGGCCACGGGCGTGCCCCTGCCCAGGCTGGCCACCAAGGTCATGCTCGGCGCGCGCGTGCGCGACCTGGACCCCTGGTCCATGCGCCGGGGCGGGCACGTCTCCGTCAAGGAGTCGGTGTTCCCCTTCAACCGCTTCCCGGGGGTGGACGTGCTGCTCGGCCCGGAGATGAAGTCCACCGGCGAGGTCATGGGCGTGGACGCCACCTTCGGCAAGGCCTTCCTCAAGGCCCAGCTGGGAGCCGGGCAGCGGCTGCCCCTGTCCGGGCGGGTGTTCATCTCGGTCAACGACCGCGACAAGCCCGCCATGGCCGATGTGGCGCGCACCTTCCACGAGCTGGGCTTCACCGTGGTCGCCACGCGCGGCACGGGCGAGTTCCTGGCCGGGCGCGGCGTGCCCAGCGAGTTCGTCTTCAAGGTCTACGAGGGCCGCCCCAACATCGTGGACCGCATCAAGAACGGCGAGATCGACCTGGTCATCAACACCGCCTCGGGCAAGAAGACGGTGCATGACTCCTCGGCCATCCGCCAGACCACGCTGCTCTACAACGTGCCCTACACCACGACCCTGGCCGGGGCCAAGGCCATGGCCCAGGCCATCAAGGAAAGCCGCGAGGGCGGCACGGACGTGAAAAGCCTCCAGGAATACTACGCCTGAAGGCCGCGACAACCAGCAACACACCAGCCACCGGCAAGCACATGAAACGTGAATACTGCGGCCTGTTCGGCATCGCCAACCATCCCGAAGCCGCCCGGATGACCTATTTCGGCCTGTTCGCCCAGCAGCACCGCGGCCAGGAGAGCGCGGGCATCGTGACCTGGGACGGCGCGGGCATCCGCGAGCAGAAAGGCATGGGCCTGGTGGCCGAGGTCTTCAGCGAGCGCCACCTGTCCAAGGAGCTCAAGGGCGAGGTGGCCGTGGGCCATATCCGCTACTCCACCACCGGCGCCTCGCTGATCCGCAACGCCCAGCCGCTTCTGGTGCGCTTTGGCGACCAGCAGCTGGCCATCGCCCACAACGGCAACCTCGTCAACGCCCTGGAGCTGCGCGAGGAGCTGGAAAAGCACGGCACCATCTTCCAGACCACCATGGACTCCGAAGTCATCGTGCACCTCATCGCGCGCAACATGATGGTCGAGGGCATGCCCATCGAGGAGGCCGTGGGCGCGGCCTGCCGCACGGTGCGCGGCTCCTTCAGCCTGCTCATCCTGGCGGGCGACAAGCTCATCGCCCTCAAGGACCCCAGCGGCTTCCGGCCCCTGGCCCTGGGCCGGCTGGGCGACGCCTGCGTGCTGGCCAGCGAGACCTGCGCCTTCGACCTGCTGGAGGCCGAATACCTGCGGCCCGTGGCCCCGGGCGAGATGCTGGTCATCGACAGCCACGGCCAGCGCAGCCTGCGCTACGCCGAGAAGAACGGCACCAGCCAGTGCATCTTCGAGCTGATCTATTTCGCGCGGCCCGACTCCTACGTCTTCGGCCAGAACGTGTACCAGCGCCGCAAGGCCATGGGCATGGCCCTGGCCCGCGAGGCGCCGGTGGACGCCGATTTCGTCATGCCGTTCCCCGACTCGGGGGTCTACGCCTGCGTGGGCTACGCCCAGCAGTCCGGCCTGCCCTACGAGCACTGCATGATCCGCAACCACTACGTGGGCCGGACCTTCATCCAGCCCTCGCAGGACATGCGCGACTTCTCCACGCGCATGAAGCTCAACCCCGTGCGCAGCATGGTCGAGGGCAAGCGCATCGTGGTGGTCGAGGATTCCATCGTGCGCGGCACGACCATCCGCACCCGGGTCAAGAAGCTGCGCGAGCTGGGCGCGCGCGAGATCCATATGCGCGTGTCCTGCCCGGCCATCGTCTCCCCGTGCTTCTATGGCATCGACTTCTCCAGCAAGGGCGAGCTCATTGCCGCCAACCACTCGGTGGAAGACATCGCGCGCTACATCGGGCTGGACAGCCTGCACTACCTGTCCATCGAGGGCCTGCTGTCGTCGGTGGAGCACCCCGGGGACTTCTGCCTGGCCTGTTTCAACGGCCAGTATCCCGTGGAGCCCTGCGCGGGCACGGGCAAGATGTGCCTGGAAAAGGACCGGGCGCTCAGCTGGTAGGAGGGACGGCGGTGGGACCCAAGGCACTGGAGCGCGACTGGTTGGCCCTGGCCCGGGAGGTGCTCGACATCGAGGCCTGCGGGCTGGCGCGGGTGCGCGACGCCCTGGACGCGGACTTCGTGCGCGCCCTGGATCTGCTGGCCGGATGCACGGGCCGCGTGGTGGTCACGGGCATCGGCAAGTCCGGCCTTGTGGGCCGCAAGATCGCCGCAACCCTGTCCAGCACCGGCACGCCCGCCTTTTTCCTGCACCCCGTGGAAGGCGCCCACGGCGACCTGGGCATGCTGCGCCCCGAGGACGTGGCCCTGGCCATCTCCAACAGCGGGGAGACCGACGAGCTCAACGCCATCCTGCCGACCCTCAAGGCCAGCGGGGTGCGCATCATCGCCCTCACCGGGCAGCGCGAGTCCACCATGGGCCGCCTGGCCGACGTGGTCATCGACGCCGGGGTGCCCCGCGAGGCCTGCCCCCTGGGCCTGGCCCCCACGGCCAGCACCACCGCCGCCCTGGCCGTGGGCGACGCCCTGGCCGTGTGCCTCATCGAGTGGAACGCCTTCGACGCCGCCGCCTTCCGGCGCTGCCACCCCGGTGGGGCCCTGGGCCAGCGGCTGTCCATGCGCGTGGCCGAGCTGATGCACACCGGCGACGTGCCCGCCGTGGACCAGGGCGCCACCTGGGCCCAGGCCCTGGAGCGGCTGCACGAGGGCGGCCTGGGCGCCCTGGCCGTCACCGGCGAGGGCGGGCGGCTCACGGGCTTCGTGTCCGACGGCGACGTGCGGCGCATCCTCATGCGCGGCGGGGCCGAGCCCGGGGCGCCCGTGGCCGGGCTGATGACCCCCGACCCCGCGAGCATGACCCCCGAAGCCTCGGCGGCCCAGGTCCTGGACCTCATGGAAGCCAAGGCCATCACCGTGGTGCCCATCGTGGACGAGGCGCACCGGCTGGTGGGCATGGTCCACCTGCACGACCTGCTGGGCAAGGGCCTGCTCAGGTTCGCGGGGTGAGGCGGTGAGCATGGGCGCAACGGCGGTGCGGCACACGCACTGGGGCAGCCGGCCAGACCTGTGGGCCGGCGTCCTCATTTTCGGGACCACCCTGGCCCGGCTGGTCTTCGCGGCCTCGGGCCAGCTCGACCTCGTGCAGGACGAAGCCCAGTACTGGGACTGGTCGCGCACCTTCCAGTTCTCCTATTTCACCAAGGGCCCGCTCATCGCCTGGATCATCGGGGCCTGGACCTGGCTTCTGGGCGACACGGTCTTTGCCGTGCGCCTGGGGGCGGTGCTGGGCACGGCGCTGATGCAGGCCACGGTCTACCTCGGGCTGTCGCGGCTGTTCGGGCGCCCGCGCCTGGGGCTTTTGTGTCTGGTGGTGCTCAACACCTCGCTGCTCTTCATGGCCGCCGGGACGCTGATGACCACGGACAACCCGCTCATGGTCTGCTGGTGGGTGGCGCTGTTTTCGCTCTACGCCGCCGGGCGCGATCCCGGGGCGCGCTGGCCCTTCGTGGCCCTGGCGGCGGCCCTGGCCGTGGGCACCTGGGGCAAGTACATGATGCTGGCCTTCGCCGTCACCGCCGTGCTCTACGGCGTGCTGCTGCGGCGCAGGATGCTCGACGGGCCCCTGTTCTGGCGGCGGCTGTGGCCCGCCCTGGCTGTGGGCGCCGCCCTGGGCCTGGGGCCCATCCTGCTGTGGAACCTGGGCAACGATTTCGCCGGGTTCAAGCATGTGGCCCACCTGGGCGGGCTGGCGGGCACCCGCGCCGAGGCCTTCATCCGCTTCGATCGCTTCGCGGAGTATTACGCCAGCCAGTTCGGCCTGCTCATGCCCTGGTGGTTCGTGATGACCCTGGTGGGCGCCTGGGGCGCGCTGCGCTCCCTGGGCGGGGGCCGGGGCCGGGCCGTGCGCGCCGTGTCGTCCCTGGACTACGCCCAGCGCGCGCTGCTGGTGGCGGGGTTCTGGCCGGTGTGGGGTTTCTTCGCCCTGTGGTGCTTCCATACCAAGGTCCACCCCAACTGGTCCGCCGTGAGCTACGCCTCGGGGTTCATCCTGGCCGCCGTGGTGTGGGAGCAGGCCGTGCTGGCCCGGGGCTGGCGGCACTGGAAGGTCTGGGCCTGGCCAGCTGTGGGCGCGGTCATTTTCGCCCTGTGGCTGGTCCACGATCTGGTGCCCATGCCCTACCGCATGGAGCTGACGAACCCCATCACGGGCCGGGTGGCGACCATCGAGAATCCGGCCCTGCACCTCAAGGGCTGGGACGATATGGGTCAGGAGGTGGACCGCCTGCGGCGCACGCGCTTCGCCGACCCCGGGCGGGTCTTCCTGTTCGGCAACCACTACGACGTGACCGCCGAGCTGGCCTGGGTCGTGCCCGGGCACCAGCGCGCCTACTGCGTCAACGTGGGCCGCAGGCTGAACCAGTACGACCTGTGGCCCGGGCCCGAGGGGAAGACCGGCTGGGACGCCATCTACGTGCGCCAGAAGTTCAAGGGCGGCGTGGAGGCGGGGGTCGAGGAACTTTTTGATAAAACGGAGCAGATCCACTATCAGTCGATGCACCGGGACCGCCCGGCGCGCCAGTTCACCATCACCCTGTGCTACGGGTTCAAGGGCCGCTGGCCCCGCCCGGCCTCCTCGGGGTATTGATGTGGCCGATCCGCACGTCTGCCAGCGCTGCGCCCTGCTGGGCCCGACCTGCTGCTGCCTGGAACCCGGCAGCGAGCAGGGCTGTTTTCCGCTCTCGGAAACCGAGCGCGACCGGATTCTCGAGGCCCTGCCCGGCGAGGCCGGGGCCTTCGCCCGCGAGGCCAACGGCCCGGCCTTTGTGGCGAACATGAAGGCCCTGTTCCCCGGCGAGGAAGAGCTGGTGGCCCGGCTGTTCCCCGAGCGCGGCTTCCACATGCGTCTGGCCGTGGACGGGCGCGGGCGCTGCCGCCTGCTGGGACCCCGGGGCTGTGTTTTGCCGCGCGAGGCCAGGCCGCACTATTGCCGCCTGTTCCCGCTGTGGCCGGTGGGCCGCTCCATCCAGGTCTTCGCCGCCGAGCGCTGCCTGGCCTGGCGCGAGGGGCGCGGCATGCGGCGCCTGCTGGTCCTGTTGGACACCACGGAAAAAAGCGTCAGAGAACTCCATGGCCGGTTGCGGCTGGCCTGGGGCCTGCCCCCCGAGCGGGGCCTGCCCGGGGCCCAGCCGCCGACCCAGGCCGGAGAAAAACAATGAAGAAGTTCGCGATCATTCTTGGCATTCTGCTGGGCGGCGCCGTCGTGCTGGCCGCAGCCCTGGCGGGCGGCCTGTACTACTGGGCCTCCCTGGACCTGCCCGACTTCAAGCGCATTACCGACTATAATCCGCCGCTGGTGACCACGGTCCACGCCCGCGACGGGCGCGTGCTGGGCTATTTCTACAAGGAAAAGCGTTTCCTGGTGCCGCTGGCCGAGCTGCCGCCGCACGTCTCGCGCGTGTTCCTGGCCGCCGAGGACAGCGCCTTCTTCGAGCACGAGGGCGTGGATATGACGGCCATCCTGCGCGCCCACATACGCAACCTCCAGGCTGGGCATGTGGTCCAGGGCGGCAGCACCATCACCCAGCAGGTCATCAAGTCCCTGCTGCTGACCCCCGAGCAGAGCTACAAGCGCAAGATCCGCGAGGCAATCCTGGCCTACCGCTTGGAACGCTACCTGACCAAGGACGAGATCCTGACCATCTACCTGAACCACATCTTCTTTGGCGCCCGAGCCTACGGCATCGAGGCCGCAGCCAGGACGTACTTCGGCGTCCACGCCAAGGACCTGACCCTGGCCCAGGCGGCCATGCTGGCGGGCCTGCCCAAGGCGCCCTCGCGGTTCAACCCCTTCCGCAACGACGAGCGCGCCCGCGAGCGCCAGGTCTGGATTCTGGGCCGGATGCGCGAGCTGGGCTGGGCCAGCGCCGAGGAATACGAGGCGGCCATGGCCGAGGAGCTGGTCTTCTCCAGCATGGCGGACCCGTCCTGGACCCTGGGCGCCTATTACCTGGAGGAGGTCCGCCGCAGCCTCATCGAGACCTACGGCGAGGACCAGGTCTACAACTCGGGCATGCACGTCTACACGGCGGTGGACCTGGACCACCAGCGCGCCGCCGAGATCGCCCTGCGCAAGGGCCTGCGCGATTCGGCCAAGCGCCGGGGCTGGACCGGACCCAACCAGAACCTGCCCGAGCGGGAGTGGGAGGAATTCCTGGTCCGCACGGCGCGCGACCCCGGGGCCCTGGCCGCCGGGGACTGGGTCGAGGCCCTGGTGGTGGCCGTCCAGCGCGAGTCGGCCACGGTGCGTTTCGGCGCCCTGCGGGGCAGCATCGGCGTGAAGGACATGGCCTGGGCCCGCACGCCCAACCCGGCCCGCTCCACCGAGGAGGTGCCCCCCGTGGCCGACTGCACCACGGTGCTGCGCCCGGGCGACGTGGTCTGGGCTTCGGTGAAGGCCGTGCCCGCCGCCGGGGAAGGGCAGGAGCAGGACGCCGCCGCGCCCTGGCCCCTGGCCCTGGAGCGCGAGCCCGACGTGCAGGGGGCCCTGGTGTCCCTGGAGCCGGAAAACGGCGAGGTCCGCGCCCTGGTGGGCGGCTATTCCTTCGAGGCCAGCCAGTTCAACCGTGCCACCCAGGCCCGGCGCCAGCCCGGCTCGGCCTTCAAGCCCATCGTCTATTCCGCGGCGCTGGACGGCGGCCTGACCCCGTCCTCGGTGCTGCTCGACGCGCCCATCGTCTACACCGACGCCGCCACCGACCGCGTCTGGAAGCCCGAGAACTTCGAGGGCGTGTTCTACGGGCCGACCCTGCTGCGCACGGCGCTGGTCAAATCGCGCAACCTGGTGACCATCCGCGTGGCCCAGCGCATCGGCATCCGCCGGATCATCGAGCGCGCCAAGGCCCTGGGCCTGGAGGCCGAATTCCCCGAAGACCTGTCGGTCAGCCTGGGCTCGGCCCCGGTGAGCCCGCTGAACCTCGCCCAGGCCTACACGGCGCTTGCGCGCGGCGGGTCGTGGATCGAGCCGCGCTTCATCCTGCGCGTGGAAAGCGCCTGGGGCGAGGAGCTGTTCAAGTCCGAGCCCCGGGTCCACGAGGCCATCTCGCCGCAGACGGCCTACATCATCACCGCGCTGATGAAGGAGGTTGTCAACGACGGCACGGGCTGGCGCGCGCGCCAGCTGGGCCGCCCCGTGGCCGGCAAGACCGGCACCTCCAACGACGAGCAGGACGCCTGGTTCGTGGGCTTCACCCCGGGCCTGCTGTCGGTGGTCTGGGTCGGCTTCGACCAGGTCGCGCCCATGGGCAAGTACGAAACGGGCGCCCGCGCGGCCTCGCCCATCTGGGTGGACTACCGCATGGCCGTGGAGGCGGGCTACCCCGAGCGCGACTTCCCCCTGCCCCAGGGGGTGGTCATGGCGCGCATCGACCCCGCCTCGGGCCTGCTGGCCGCGCCCTATGCCGAGAAGACCTTCTTCCTGCCCTTCAAGGACGGCACCCAGCCCACGGAAACCGCCCAGGGCGACGAGTCCGGCGGGTCCGGCCCGTCGGCCACCACCCGTGGCGAGGACCTGCTCAAGCAGTAGCCGCCGCCCCTTCCGCGCCAGCAAGGCGCCGTGCCCCCTGCGGGCACGGCGCCTTTTTGCATGCCCCGGCCCGGCCCGGGCCCCGCCCTGGCCCACTCCGGCCCGGGGCGCGCGGCCATGGATGCCCGGGCCTGCGGCCCGGCCCGGACGGGTGGGGCAGGGCGCTGCGGGTGCGCGCGGCGCGATGCGTTTCGGCCAGCAAAACCGGGGGGTGCGCGGCGCCTGGGCGGAAAGTTCCGGGCAGAGTGAAAAAAAACCTAAAGTTCCCCCTGGTAAAGGCCGATAAGGCTGGCAAGTGGGTAGGGGCAACAGGCCGCGCGGAGTGGGGACTTTGGCGCCGGCGCCCCTTGGCAAGGAAGCCCTCAACTTTTCAAGGAGGAAAGGTTATGTCACTGGTCATAAACAACAACCTGATGGCGAAGAACGCCGCCCGCAACCTGTCCATCGCCTTTGGCGACCTGGGCGTTTCGACCCGGCGCCTGTCCTCGGGCCTGCGCGTGGACACCGCCGCCGACGACGCCGCCGGGCTGGCCATCCGCGAGCTGATGCGCGCCGACATCGCGTCCCTGAACCAGGGCGTGCGCAACGCCAACGACGCCATCTCGCTGATCCAGACCGCCGACGGCGCCCTGGGCGTCATCGACGAAAAGCTGATCCGCATGAAGGAGCTGGCCGAGCAGGCGGCCACGGGCACCTACAACTCCGACCAGCGCCTGATCATCGAGTCCGAGTATCAGGCCATGGCCTCGGAGATCACCCGAATCGCCAACTCCACGGATTTCAACGGCATCTACCTGCTCAACGGCAACCTCTCCGGCGCCGAGTCAACCCACGACGGGTCCGCCCTGACATCCACCGGCCCGCTGAAGATCCACTTCGGCTCCGGCAACGACAGCGCCGAGGACTACTACTACGTGAGCATCAACAGCTCCACCGCCTCGGCCCTGGGCGTGGGCAACAACTCGGGCGCGGGCGCGGGCTACACCATCTCCACCCAGTCCGCCGCGCAGAACGCCCTGGACGCCCTGAACGACGCCATCATTTCCAAGGACAACATCCGCGCCGCCCTGGGCGCCACCCAGAACCGCCTGCAGAACACCATCTCCAACCTGCAGATCCAGGCCGAGAACCTGCAGGCCTCGGAGTCGCGGATTTCCGACGTGGACGTGGCCCTGGAAATGACCGAGTTCGTGCGCCAGCAGATCAAGTCCCAGGCCGCCGTGGCCATGCTGGCCCAGGCCAACAGCCTGCCGCGCCTGGCCATGTCGCTGCTGGGGGGGTAGCCGAGGCGCCCGGGGCCGGCTAGCGGCCCCGCTCCGGGCGCTGCATCCCGCGCCCGGCGTGTTCGTCCCCACGGCCCGCTCCGGGCCGACTCCGCACAGTGGAAGCGGGGCCTCGCGGCCCCGCTTTTCCTTTGCCCGCCCCGGGCCTTCCCAAGGGGCCGCCTTTGGGGCATGGTCCCGGCATGAAAACCAGCTATGCCCTTGTTCCGCCGTATGTCACCAAGGACGGCTCGGTGATCCGCGAGCTGATGCATCCCGCCGTGCACGGCAACGCCGCCCAGAGCCTGGCCGAGGCCACGGTGGAGCCCGCCAGCGCCACGGCCCTGCACCGCCATCCCGCGACCGAGGAGCTCTACCACGTGCTCGAGGGCACGGGGGCCATGACTCTGGGCGGCGAGACGTTCGCCGTGGGTCCCGGCGACACGGTGTGCATCCCGCCGGGCACGGCCCACCGCATCGCCAACACGGGCCCCGGGCCGCTGCGCGTGCTGTGCTGCTGCGTCCCGGCCTACGCCCACGACGACACCGAGCTGTTGCCGGGCTGAGGCCCGGGTGCCGCGCGGGGCAACGCACACGGCCCCGGCCCCGGAATACCCGGGGCCGGGGCCGCTGTCGTGGTCGCGCCCCGGCCCTGCGGGTGCGGTGCGCGGCTTGCGCTAGAGCAGCTTGAGGTCCCAGTTGAAGGTCGAGGCGCGCGTGGCCTTGGGCACCTCGCGCGGGATGGACTCGAACAGGTGCGCGAACATCACGTAGCCCGCGCTGGCCAGTTCGCCTTCCTTGGCGCGCAGGTCGATGCCCCAGTTGGGGTAGATCCAGTTGTTGGGGCCGTAGCGCCGGGTCCAGCAGATTTCGCCCTTGGGGCTTTTCAGCGGTTTTTCCGGCTTCACGGCGTCCGCCGGGATGCGCGTGATGCCCAGGGGCCACATGCCGTAGGTCACGAAGCCCAGGGGCAGGGGGCTGTGGCGGGGCAGCTCCAGGGCGTCCTCGCGGGCCAGCTCGGGGCTGACGATGGCCCCGGCCAGGCCCATGTCCGCCAGGGCCTGCACGGCCAGGGCGTTGGACACGTTGCAGAACGGCCCGGCCCACAGCTCGGCCTCGCGGCGGTGCGTCGGCTTGGGGCCCTTGGCGCCCCTGCCGCGCAGGGGGCGGCGCAGGTGCGCCCCGGGCGCCGGGCGCCGGGCTTCGTCGGCCTGGGCCGCGCCCTGGGCCTGCCCGCCGGGAAACAGGCAGACCTGCCACGGCGCGCCGAGCACGAAGCGCGTGGCCCCGGCGCGCAGGGCCTGGGCCACGGTGTCGGCCCACATGCGTTCCTCGTCGGGCCAGATCACCGGCGGCAGCCACCACCAGCTGCGCCCGGCCCCGGCCAGCTGCGACTTGGGCGAAAGCCACGCCGCCGGGGACAGGCCCTTGGCCAGGGCCTTGGGCGGGTGGCGGTTGACGTTCTGGATGATGACCGCGCCGCGCCCGCCGCCGCGCGTGAAGGGCCGGGGCATGGCCGGGGTGAAGTCCGGCGCCTTGGGCTCGCCCGGGGCGCCGGGGCGCGCGGCCAGCTCCTTGTCCAGGGCGGCGATGCGCCGGGTCAGCTCGGGTTCGCGGCGGTCCACCAGGAAGACCGTGGTGCCCGGGCGCGGGGCCGGGCCCTGGGCCGCGAAGTCCAGCCGCCCGCCCTTGGGCACCGCGCGGCTGACCTTGATGGTCTGGTGCCAGGGCTCGTCCTCGTAGCCGACGCGCAGCAGGTCGCCGGGCAAAAGCGCCAGGCGCGGCGTGATGTGCGGCGTGCGCCCGCGCGCCTTGTCCAGGGTCGCCACGGGCAGGCCCGAGCCGGTCTGGCCCCCGGTCTCCACCGGGTGGTGCAGGCGCTGGGGCAGAAAGCCGTAGTGCGTGCGCGGCCTGCCCAGGGCCTGTTCCAGCAACTCCTGGGCCGTCTTGCGCGCCGCGGGGTCGTCGATGCTGTCGCGCAGCAGGCGGTAGGCCGCCACGGCGTAGTAGACGTAGTGCGGGCCCTTCTTGCGGCCCTCGATCTTCCAGGCCCGCACCCGGGGCAGGCCCAGCAGCGGCTTGACCAGCACGTCCAGGCCCAGGTCGTTGCAGGAGAAAAAGCGCTCCTTGCGCGTTTTCTGCTCATATTCGCGGCGGCAGGGCTGCACGCAGCGCCCGCGCAGGCCGCTCTTGCCGCCCATGTAGCTCGACCAGTAGCAGCGGCCCGAGACGTTGTAGCACAGCGCGCCGTGGACGAAGACTTCCAGGTCGAGCCCCGGGGGGCAGGCCTGGGCGCAGGCGCGGATCTCGTCCACGTTCAGCTCGCGCGGCAGCACCACGCGTGACACGCCCAGGCGCTGGGTGGCCGCCAGGGGCATGGGGTGGCTCACGTTGGCCAGGGTGGACAGGTGCAGCTCGCCCTGGAAGGCGGCCTGGCGCGCCAGGGCGAGCAGGGCCAGGTCCTGCACGATGAGGGCGTGGGGCCGCACGGTCTCGGCCAGGCGCGCGACGAGCCGCCCTGCGGCGGGCACGTCGCCGGGCTTGACCAGGCTGTTGAAGGCCACGTACACACGGCAGTCGCGCTCGCGGGCCAGGGCCGTGAGCTCCGCCAGCTCGGAAACCGCGAAGTTGCCCGCCTGCATGCGCGCCGAAAAGTGCTTGAGGCCGACATAGATGGCGTCGGCCCCGGCGGCCAGGGCGGCCAGGAACGCCGTCCGGTCCCCGGCGGGGGCCAGGATTTCCGGCTGGTTGCTTGTCATGAGTTCTCCAAGTCTGTATCGTGCCCGGATTGGGGCATCATAGCACAATGCGCGACCAATAAGGAATATGGCCGATGTTTGCAAACGCTTGCCAGGACGTGACGGTACGGCGCCTGACCCGCCTGGGCGCGGGCGGGGCGCAGGGCGATTTCTTCGAACTGGCCCTGGACTTCCCGGGGGCGGAGGGCTCCGCCTGGGGCAAATGGCGCCCGGGGCAGTTCGTCATGGTCCGCCCCGAGGGCTTCGGCATGGACCCGCTCATGGGCCGCCCGTTCTCCATCGCCCGGGCCGACGAGGAGCACGGCGTGTGCGTGCTTTTCCAGGTGGTGGGCCGGGGCACGGCCAAGCTGGCCGCCCTGCGCCCCGGCGACAGGGTGACCATGTGGGGGCCCCTGGGCAACGCGTTTGCCGCGCGCCCGGGGGTGCCCACGCTGCTGCTCGCCGGGGGCATAGGCATCGCCCCGTTCCTGGAATACGTCAAGCGCCATTCCGCAAGTGCCGACCTGCGGCTCATTTTCGGCCACCGCCCGCCCCTGGACTGCTACCCCTTCGCCGAAATGGCCGCCCTGGCCGCCTGCGAGGCGCACCGCGAAACCTGCCCCGACGACCTGCAGGCCTTCATCGCCCTGCTGGGCGAGGTCATCCCGCAGTACTGCCCGGACGGGCTGATCCTGGCCTGCGGGCCGCTGCCGTTTTTGCGCACCGTGGGCCGGGTGGCGGGCGAGGCCGGGGGCCGGGCCCAGCTGTCCCTGGAAAACCGCATGGCCTGCGGCGTCGGCGCCTGCCTGGGCTGCGTCACCGAGCACAAGGAGCACGGCCCCTTGTCGGTGTGCGCGCGCGGCCCGGTGTTCTGGTCCGACGAAATCAGCCTCTAGGAGCCACGCCATGGACATGACCGTTTCCTTCGCCGGGCTGACCCTGGACAACCCGATCATCACCGCCTCGGGCACCTTCGGCTACGGGGTGGAGTACATGCGCTTTGGCGACCTGGGGCGCCTGGGGGCCATGGTGGTCAAGGGCCTGTCCCTTGAGCCGCGCCGGGGCAACCTCATGCCGCGCATCGCCGAAACCCCGGCGGGCATGCTCAACGCCATCGGCCTGCAGAACATCGGCGCCCGCGAGTTCGTGGAAAAGCGCCTGCCCGCCCTGCCCTGGGCCAAGACCCCGGTCATCGCCAACCTCTACGCCTGCGAGGCCGAGGAGTTCGGCGAGCTGGCGGCCTACCTGGCTGCGCAGGAAGGTATCGCCGCCCTGGAGGTGAACATCTCCTGCCCCAACGTCAGCGAGGGCGGCATCCTTTTCGGGCAGGACCCGCGCCTGGCCGCGCGCGTCACCGAGGCCGTCAAGCGCCGCGCCGGGTCCAAGCCGGTCATCGTCAAGCTGACGCCCAACGTCACGGACATCGCGGCCATGGCCCGCGCCGCCCAGGACGCCGGGGCCGACGCCCTCTCGCTCATCAACACCCTCTCGGGCATGGCCGTGGACGCGCGCACGCGCAGGCCGCGCCTGGCCAACGTCGTCGGCGGGCTCTCCGGCCCGGCCATCAAGCCCGTGGCCCTGCGCTGCGTGTGGCAGGTCTGCCAGGCGGTGAAGATCCCGGTCATCGGCATCGGCGGCATCGCCAGCGCCGAGGACGTGCTGGAGTTCATCCTCGTGGGCGCCACGGCGGTGCAGGTGGGCACGGCCAATTTCATCCGTCCCGACGCGGCCTTCCGGCTGGTGGACGAGCTGCCCGCCCTGTGCGCGACCCTGGGCGTCGAGTCCTGGGACGCCTACCGGGGCAGCCTGAAGGCCTGAGGCCCCGCGCCTCCCGTTCGCCAAACCCCGGGCCCGGCGCCCGGCGGGCCGCCCGTGCGGCCCCTGTCAGGAGATTCTTCCCCATGGAAAGCCTGCTCTACGTCGTCCTGGCCCTGCTGGCCGGGGCCACGGCCCCGGTGCAGGCGGGCATCAACTCCCGCCTGCGCGAGTCCTGGGCCGGAGACGCGGTGACCGCCTCCCTGGTCTCCTTCGTGGTCGGCACCCTGGCCCTGGCCTGCTATCTGGTGGCCACGCGCACCCCCTGGCCGGGGCTGCCCGCGCGGGTGCCGTGGTGGCAGTGGAGCGGCGGGGTGCTGGGCGCCTTTTTCGTGACCATGACCATCTTCCTGTCCTGGCGCCTGGGCGCCACGGCCATGTTCGCCCTGGTGGTGGCCGGGCAGCTGGCGGCCTCCCTGGCCCTGGACCATTGGGGCCTCTTGGGCTACCCGGCGCAGCCCATGAGCTGGGGCCGGGTGCTGGGCGCGGGGCTGCTGGTGGCGGGGGTGGTGCTGGTCCGCCGGGGCTAGGGGCGCGGCGGGAGTTGCTTTGTGCCCGCGAATAGGGTTGAATGCCTCCTGTCCGGGTGCCTGCGCGCCCGGGACGCCTCCCCCCGCCTGGAGAACGCATGAAGGGCCTCCTGCTGACCTGTATCCTCGCCGCCGCCCTGGGCCTTGGCGGCATCGCCGCCTGGGCCGTGGTGCATGTCAACCCCGCCATCCGCTGCTGCGTGGAGGCGTGCGGGGCCGTGGTCCTGGCCGCGCCGGTGAACCTGGACGAGTCCGACGTGTCCATCCTTTCGGGCCAGGGCGAGCTGCGCGGGTTGCAGATCGGCAACCCCGGGGGCTTTGCCGCGCCGCTGGCCGCGAGCCTGGGCGCCGTGCGCCTGGAGCTGGCCCCGGAGTCCTTTTCCGGCCCCGTGGTCGCCGTGCGCACCCTGGTGGTCGAGAGCCCGGCCATCACCTACGAGCGGGGCGCCGCCGGGGCTTCGAACCTCGACGTCCTGCTGTCCAACGCCCTGGAGACCGCCCGCAACGAGCGCCTGGCCCGCGACGCCCGGGCCGCCCGGGGCGGCGAGCCCGGCGGCGTCCAATTGCTGGTCATCGACGAGCTGGTGGTCCACGACGCGACCCTGACCCTGGCGCCGGGCGGTGCGACCCTGCACCTGCCCAAGCTGCGGCTGGCGGGCATCGGCCATGGCCGGGGCGGCGTGCCGCCGTCCGAGGCCCTGGCCCTGGTGCTCGGCGCCCTGGCCCGGGCGGCGGATCAGGCCGTGGCCGCTCATCTGTCGGCCCTGGCCGGGACCCCGCCCCCGGCCCCCGGGCCCTAGCCCGGCGAATTTTCGTAATCCCTTTCCGCCCATATTCAGCCGCGACCGTTCCCCCTCGCGCGACACAGGGACTTCCGTCATGAACCTCACGTTGAAGAACAAGGCGCTGTTGCATCTGGCCCTGAGTCTGGCCGCCGTGCTCGTGGCGGCGCTCCTGCTGCTGCTTGGCGTGGAGGCCTTCCACCAGGCCAGCCTGGCCGAGACCCTGCTGGTGGGCCTGGCCTTTGCGATCCTTTCCGGCTCGGTGATCCTGGCCAACCTGGATGCCCGGCGCGTGGCCGGGCGCATCGAGGCCCTGGCCGCGCAGGCCGACAGCGCCGCCAGGGGGCTGGACGCCCGCGCGGCCCAGGCCCCCCAGGCCCCCGACGAGCTGGCGGGCCTGGAGCAGAGCCTGAAGGCCCTGACCGCCGCCATCGCCACCCGCTGCGCCGAGAGCGAGCAGGCCCACGCCGAGGCCCTGGCCAGCGCCCGCGAGGCCGAGGCCGCCCACCGCGAGGCCCAGGCCCGCGAAAAGGACCTCGCCGCGCGCAACGAGGCCATCACCCAGGCCGCCCATCAGGCCACCGACGTGGCCGGGGCCATGGCCCAGGCCATGGAGCGCCTGGAGGGGATCATCGCCGCCGCCACCGCCGGGGCCGGAACCCAGAAGGACCGCATGCGCGACACGGCCACGGCCATGGAGCAGATGACCGCCACGGTCCTGGACGTGGCCCGCAACGCGGGCGACACCTCCGACAAGGCCTCGGAGACCATGCGCCTGTCCGAGGAGGGCGCCGGGGTCATGGAAGGCGTGCGCGCCTCTATCGCCACCGTCACCGACCACACCTCGGCCCTGCAGATGACCATGCAGCAGCTCGGCGATCAGGCCCGGACCATCGGCGGCGTCATCAGCACCATCAACGACATCGCCGACCAGACGAACCTGCTCGCGCTCAACGCGGCCATCGAGGCGGCGCGGGCGGGCGACGCCGGGCGCGGGTTCGCCGTGGTGGCCGACGAGGTGCGCAAGCTGGCCGAGAAGACCATGCACGCCACCAAGGAGGTCGAGGCCCAGATCGGCTCCATCCAGGCCGGGGTCGCCCGGGGGGTGGAGGTTTCCGAGCAGATGATCGACGGCGTGACCGACGCCAACACCCGCAGCGGCGAGGCCCGCGAGGCCCTGGAGCGCATCCGGGCCAGGGCCGTGGAGACCTCGGGCAGCGTGGAGGCCATCGCCACGGCCAGCGAGGAGCAGTCCGCCGCCAGCGAGGAGATCGCCGCCGCCGTGGACGAGGTTTCGCGCATCGCCGAGGACACCGCCGGGGGCATGGACGAGTCCGGGACCGTGCTGCGCGAGTTCGCGCAACTGCTGGACGAGCTGTCGGCCACCGTGCGTGCCATGACCGGCGCCGCCCCCGCCCCGGCCCGCGCCCGGCGCCCGGCCCCGGCCCCTGCGCGTCCTGCGGCCAAGGCCGCGCCCCGGCCCGCCGCCAAGCCCGCCGCCGCGCCCCGCCCCGCCGCCAAGGGCGGCTTCCCCATCCAGTGGAGCGACGCGGCCATGTCCGTCGGCGTCACCGAGATCGACGAGCAGCACAAGATCCTGGTGGCCATGATCAACGACCTCAACGAGGCCATGCGCACGGGCCGGGGCAAGGACGCCCTGGAAGACATGATCCGCGGCCTCAAGGACTACGCGGCCTTCCACTTCGGCCACGAGGAGAAGCTCATGGCCAGCCACGACTTCCCGGGGCTGCTGGCCCACAAGGCGCGCCACCGCGACTTCGTGAAGCAGGTGGTGGACTTCGAGAAGGGCTTCGCCTCGGGCAAGGCCGCCCTGACCATGGAGGTCATGCAGTTCCTCAAGGACTGGCTGGTGGAACACATCCAGGGCACGGACCGGGGCTACACCAAGCACCTGAACGACCGCGGCGTGCGCTGACCCGCGCCCGCCCGCGCCATGCACAAGGCGCCGCCCCCGGCCGGGGGCGGCGCCTTTGTTCTGGCCGGACGCACTGGCCGGGCCTGCGGGCTGGCGGCGCGGGGCGCGGCTCAGGGCGCCAGGTCCTCCAGGTGGCCCCCGGCGGCCAGCCAGTCCAGCAGCTTGCGGTGCCCGGCGGGGAAGGCCAGGGCCGCCAGCTCTCGCGCCCCGGCCCATTGCCAGTCCACGGCCTCGGTGAGCACGGGCGCGGGCGGGTCGGCGTCCAGGGCCAGGGCGAAGCAGTGCAGGGTGACGCGAAAGCGCGTGTAGCCGTGGCGGATGACCGTGAGCGGCGCGGCCACGCGCACGGCGAAGCCCGTCTCCTCCATGAACTCGCGGACCACGGCCTGGGCGGGCGTTTCGCCGGGCTCCACGCAGCCGCCCGGGAACTCCCACAGCCCGCCCCACACGTCGCCGGGGGCGCGCTTTTGCACGAACACCCGGCCCCGGTGCACCAGCACGCCCGTGGCCAGGGCCAGGGGCGTGATGTCCTTCTTCTTGCCGGGCACGGGGCGGTGGGGCGCGATGTCCAGCCTGCGGGCCTCGCAGGCCGGGGCCAGGGGGCAGGCGGCGCAGCGCGGCCCGCGCGGCGTGCAGACCAAAGCGCCCAGCTCCATGAGCGCCTGGTTGTGCTCCCGGGCCCGGCCCGGGGGCAAAAGCGCCCCGGCCAGGCGCCACAGCTCGCGCTGGGTGGCGGCCTCGCCCACGGGCGCGTCGAGGTCGAACAGGCGGCAGAAGACCCGGGCCACGTTGGCGTCCACCAGGGGTTCGTCGTGGCCGTAGGCGATGGAGCGCACGGCGGCGGCGGTGTAGCGGCCCACCCCGGGCAGGGCCAGCAGGGCGTCCATGGCCTCGGGCACCCGGGCGCCGTGGCCCTCGACCATGGCCCGGGCGGCGGCGTGCAGGTTGCGCGCGCGGCTGTAGTAGCCCAGGCCCTCCCAGAGCTTGAGCACCTCGTCCTCGCGGGCGGCGGCCACGGCGGCCACGTCGGGCAGGCGGGCGGTCCAGCGCAGGAAATAGTCCACGGCGCGGTCCATCTGCGTCTGCTGGAGCATGACCTCGGAAATCCAGACATGGTAGGGCCGGTAGCCGCGTCGCCAGGGCAGGGGCCGCTGGTGGGCGGCGAACCAGGGCAGCAGGGCGGCCAGGGCGGCGGCGGGGGCTTCCGGAGTCGGGGTTGCGGCGGCGGAGGCGGAGGCGGACAAGGCCGGGGCGGAGGCTGTGGTGCGTGGCATGGCGTGGGGTGCGGGTTGCGGTGGGCGCGGGCGGACCAGGGCAGAAGAACACGGCGCGGCCCGGAAGGCAAGGGGGCGGCAAGTGGACGGGGCGGAAACGGCACGGGGGCGCGGGCCCGCAGGCCCCGCCCCCTGTGCGTCTCGTGCCGGTTCTGCCGCCCTCGCCCCGGCCCGCCTACATGCGCTCCCGGCCCATGTTGATGCCGATGGCCTCGGCGGCTTCGATGAGCTGCGAGGTGGGCGGCACCGTGCGCACCACTCCGGCCAGCTCGGCGATGGGTACGAGCACGATGTCGGGGGTGCGCAGGGCGACCATGTGTCCGAACTTGCCCTCGGCTGCGGCCTTGACCGCCGCCGCGCCCAGGCGCGTGCCCAGCACGCGGTCGAAGGCGCAGGGCGAGCCGCCGCGCTGGATGTGCCCGAGCACCGTGGTGCGCACCTCCAGGTCGATGTCCTGCTTGATGAGCCCGGCCAGGTGGTTGCCCACGCCGCCCAGCTGCGGCACGCCCTGCAGGCGCGTGGTGGCGGACTCCTGGGTGATGGCGCTGCCGCCCACGGCCACGGCGCCCTCGGCGGCCATGAGGATGGTGAACGGGCTGCCGCCCTTGGCGCGCAGGGTGATTTTGCGCACCACGTGGCGGATGTCGTAGGGAATCTCGGGGATCAGGATGATGTGCGCGCCCCCGGCGATGCCCGCTTCCAGGGCGATCCAGCCTGCGGTGCGGCCCATGACTTCCAGGATCATCACCCGGTGGTGGCTGCGCCCGGTGGTGTGCAGGCGGTCCAGGGCGTCGCAGGCGACCTGCACGGCGGTCTGGAAGCCGAAGGTGTAGTCCGTGCCTTCCAGGTCGTTGTCGATGGTCTTGGGGATGCCGATCATGGGCACGCCCTTTTGCTGGAGCTTGTAGCCGATCTCCAGGGTGCCCTCGCCGCCGACCACGAACAGGCAGTCCAGCCCCAGCTCGCGCACGGTCTGCACGGCCTTGTCCGAGAGGTCGCTCACGCGGATGGTCCCGTCGTCGTTCAGCTCGCGGTAGGCAAAGGGGTTGCCCTTGTTGGTGGTGCCGATGATGGTGCCGCCCAGGGTCAGGATGTCGCGGGTCACGGCGGTGTCCAGGGTCATGGTCCGCCCGGTGACCAGGCCGTCGAAGCCGTTGTGGATGCCCACGACCTGGGCGCCGTGCTGGATGACGGCGGCCCGGGTCACGGCGCGGATGACGGCGTTCAGCCCGGAGCAGTCGCCGCCGCCGGTGAGGATGCCGACGCGTTTGAGGGTCATGGTGCCTCCTGGGTGCAGGTGGGGTGATGGTTTCGCATAGCCGCAATGGCGCCCGCGCGCAACGCCCGGAAAACCCGGCCCGGGCCGGGCCCGGAGGCGGCTACAGCGCCAGACGCGGGCAGCTGGCGCGGTCGGGTACGAAGCTGTCCATGACCGGGGGCGTGTCGAAGCGCTGCTCCACATGGCGCAGCAGGAAGCGCCCCGGGTCGGCGAAGAGCGTGTCGGCGCGGTCCACGGCCACGGTGCGGCAGAACAGCTCGCCCCAGTTGGTGCTGTAGACCAGGCTGACCTCGCGCACGGTGTCCTGCTCGCGGGGCTGGACGAGGTTCAGGATGAAGAAGGCGCGCACGATACGCTCGGGGCGCAGCATCTCGTCGATGCTGGTGTTGAAGGTCGGCCCCGGCGGGAAGAATTCCGTCAGGCGGTGCAGCAGGGTGTCCAGGTCGCGCGCCGTCACCGGGGAGATGGAATAGTCGCCGCGCACCTCCACCCCGGGCGTGAAGAGACGGTTGCAGGCCAGCCAGACGAGCAGCTCGGCCAGCCCGGGGCCCTTGCGCAGGTCCGCCAGCTGGAGCCTGTCGCGGCTGGCCACCTCCTGGGCGCCCTGGATCTCCCAGTCCGTGGGGCGGCCCAGCTTCCTGTCCTTGGCCTGGAAGTGCAGGATGCGGAACGTGTTGCCGCCGATGGCCAGGAAGGGCGTGTGCTCGACCTTGTGCTTGCGGCGCGAGAAGCTGGAGGAGATCTTGCGTCCGAGCCTGGTCAGGTCCTCGGGGGTGATGGACACGTCGCCGCCCTGGGGCCGCAGCTCGCGCACGCGGGTGTAGGTGCGCACGATGAAGGCGTTGACCAGCCCGCCCACGTGCTCCAGGCGCCGGAAGGACCAGCCCCCGCCCGTGCCGAACCTAGCCTGCTCGCCCTGGAACATCTCGCGCAGCTGGGCGTCCTCCTCGCGCAGGGGCACGGCGCCCGGCGCGCAGACCTCGGCCACCTTGCTCTTGAGCAGGAACGACAGGCGCACCAGGGTCAGGGAGTCCTTTTCCCCGGCCCTGGCGTAGTGCTCGCTGACCTCGCGCAGCAGCAGCACGTAGGGGTCGGCGTCGGCCAGGGCGGTGCGCCCCGCCAGCAGCCCGGCCTTGATGCGGTCGCACAGCAGGGCGCCCTGGCCCGAGGCGCCCGAGGCGATGTACTTCTCCAGCAGGCCGAATTTCATGATCGACTTGAAGGGGCTCTTCAGGGCCTTGACGATCTGCCACAGGGAGGCGCCGAAGAACTCGCCGGGCGGGATGTCCACCAGGTTGCCCAGATCGATGAGCCGCCTGCCCAGGGGCCCGGCCCCGGCGAAGCGCCGGGCGGCGGCGTAGGCCCGGTCGTCGGCGCCCGGGGGCGTGAGCCACCACAGGGGCGCCTTGCCCGCCACGCGCACCGCCGTGCGGTAGAACTCCTCCTTGAGCAGCATGGCCTGGGCCGAGCCCGAGCTTTCCTGGTCGCTGAACCCGAAGTTGTTCTGGCGCACGCGCTCCAGGTCCATGGCGAAGAAATGGACTTCCAGGCCGAAGGTCCGCGCGGCCCAGGCCTCGATGCGCTCCAGGCGCCCGGCCAGGGCGGCGGCCAGGGCCGGGGTCATGCCCCGGGCGTCGTGGCAGACCCAGTAGTCCAGGTCCGAGGTCGGGGTCTGGGCGGCGGTGCCCGTGCTGCCGATGGTGTACAGGCCCTCGATGGACACCGGGGCGGGGGCGCCCCCGGCCTCGGGTTGCGCCAGGGCGGCGCCGGGGAACAGGGCCCGGGCGTCCTGCAGGGTGGTGTAGTCCGGGGCGTAGTCCGCCAGGCGGAAGGGCGCCGGGCCGGGGGCCGGGGGCGGCCCGTCCTCTGCGGCGGGGGCGGCGGGCGGGGCGAAAAGGTCGGCGTGCAGCACCAGCGGCGCCAGGCGGTAGAAGCGCGAGCGCTCGGGCCCGAGCTTGTGGCGGCACCAGGCCTCGCGGCGCAGGTTGTTCTCCAAAAAGGCCGCCAGGGCGGCGCGCTGGTCGCGGGCCTGGAACCAGGCCTCGGCCATGGCGGCGGCGGCGACGGCCTCCTGGGGGTCCAGGTCCGGCGCCGGGGGCGGGTCCTGGGCGGCCAGGGCCGTGGCCTGGGCCAGGAGGCGGCGGCTTTCCAGGCGCAGCAGGGCCGGGTGGTCGGTGTCCAGGCCTTCGGCCCGGGTGTCGGCCACGGCCAGGGCGGCCAGGGTCAGCCCGGTCAGCCGGGCGCCGGTCAGGCGCGCCCCGACCATGCGCGCCAGCACCAGCTCCACCCCGGCCAGGGCGCCCTGGCGCACCGCGAGGCCCGACAGGTCGCAGGCCGTGAAGCGCGCGGTGCTCATGGCCGTGTCGTGCAGGGTCAGCCCGCGCAGGTCGCAGGCGTGGAGATCGGCCCCGGCCACGGTGCAGCCGCACAGCAGGGCGCCGCGCAGGCTGGCGTGGTCCAGGCGCAGGTCGCGCAGTTCGCAGCCGTCCAGGCGGCAGCCCGCGAGGTCGCCGCCTTTGAAGGTGCAGCGCGTGAAGCGCACCCCCTGGAGCAGGGCGCCCGTGAACAGGACGCCTTCCAGGGTGCAGCCCTCGAAGACCGCGCCTTCCAGGAAGGCCCCGGAAAAATCGGCCCCGCGCAGGGTCCGGTCGCGGTAGACGGGCGAGCCCTTGGCCCCGCGCAGCGTCTCGCCGCCTCCGGGGCCGTCGAACTGCACGCTCAGGCCCGGGCCGCCGCCCAGGCGGGCAAGCAGGGAGTCCTTGTCGCGCCCGGCCCTGGCGCCGCCCCCGGCGGCGGGCGCCGCAGGCTTCCACGCGGCGGCGGCGGCCCGGGCGTCGCATCCGGCCTCGGGCCCGGGCACGGGCAGGCGGGCGGCCAGACGGGCCGCCCCCGGGCCGTGGGCGCCCCCCGCCAGCAGGCCCAGGCACGCCCGCACGCCCTGCGGGTCCAGCGCCGCCAGGGCGGCGAAAACCACAGGGGCGGTCTGGCGGACGCCGCCTGCGGCCTTGGCCCAGGCCAGATATTCGCGCCGGGGCAGCAGGGGCAGCAGGGCGGGGGCGGCGGTGGCCGCCGCGCCGTCCTTGGCGCACAGGCTGACCAGGATCTTGCCCTGGTCCTTGGGCGCGCAGACGGCCAGCACGGCCAGGGCCCAGGCCTTGACCCGGCGGTCGGGGTGCAGGGCCGTGCGCGCGGCGGCCACGGCCAGGCGCGCGTCGGCCCCGGGGCGGCAGCGCAGCACGGCGGGCAGGGCCGCCAGCAGGGTCGGGGCGTGGCGGGTGTCCAGCAGGGGCAGCAGCTCGCGGGCGAAGGCGGCCCGGCCCAGCACGGCGTGGCGGGCGATGATCGTCGCCAGCTCGCGGGCGGGGCGTTCGCCGCGGGCGATGCGCGCGGCGCCGTCGTCCAGGGCGGCGCGCACCAGCGTCCCCCACGGCCCGGCCAGCAGCATCTCGGCCACGCCGCAGGCCACCTCCCGGCCCGCAGCGTCCATGTCGTCCAAGAAGGCTGCGGCCCGCTCGGCGGGCAGGTCGGCCAGCAGGGGCAGGGCGGCCAGGGCGGGGCCGCGCAGGGGCTCGGTCAGCGGGTGCTGGTCGTCCAGCAGCAGGTTCAGGACGTGGGGCAGCAGCGGCCCGGCGGCCTCGGGCAGGTCGGGCTTGTGGCGCGGGTCGGCCTCCATGGACCGCAGCAGCACGGCGACCAGCAGCGGCGCCGCCCCCGGGCCCAGGCGCGGCAGCAGCGCGGCATACAGGGCCGCCGCGCCGGGCTCGGCCCCGGCGTGGCGCGCGGCCAGCAGCAGGGCGGCCTCGGCGCGCGCGGCGTCGCCCCCGGGGCCGGGCAGGGCCGCCAGGGCGTCCGCCAGCCGCGCGATCTCCTCGCGTTCGCGCTCGCGGGGGGCGCGGCCGGTCATGTCGCCCAGGCGGCGCAGCAGGCCTGCGGCCTCGCCGCCGGGCGGGGAGGATGGCGTGGAAGAAGCTGTCATGCGCGTCGCACGTCGGGTTGAGGGGGCGGGCAGTGGCCCGTGTCGGCGGGCAGCATACAGAAAACGCCGCCGAAGTCCAAAGGGAAGGCGTCAGCCCCCCCCGGCCTGGTCGGCCACGGCCTGGGCCGCCCGGCGGGCCGCTTCGGGGTCGCCCAGGTAGCGCCGCCCCAGGGAGGCCAGGTTCGCGTCCAGCTCGTAGACCAGGGGAATGCCCGTGGGGATGTTCAGCCCCGCCACCTCGTCCTCGCCCATGCCGTCCAGGTGCTTGACCAGGGCGCGCAGGCTGTTGCCGTGGGCCGCCACCAGCAGTCGGCGGCCCTGGCGCACCTGCGGCGCCATGACCTGCTCCCAGTAGGGCAGCACGCGGGCCACGGTGTCCTTCAGGCTTTCGCCGCGCGGCAGCTCGCCGGGGGCGAGGTCCGCGTAGCGCCGGTCGCGCCCGGGGTCGCGCGGGTCGCCGGGGTCCAGCGGCGGCGGGGGCACGTCGTAGCTGCGCCGCCAGGCGAAGACCTGCTCCTTGCCGTAGCGCGCGGCGGTCTCGGCCTTGTCCAGGCCCTGCAGGGCGCCGTAGTGGCGCTCGTTCAGCCGCCAGCAGAGCTGCGTGGGCAGCCACATGCGGTCCATCTCGCGCTGGATGATCCACAGCGTGTCGATGGCCCGGCGCAGCAGCGAGGTGTGGCAGATGTCGAAGTCCAGGCCTGCGGCCAGCAGCAGCCGGGCCCCGGCCCGGGCCTCCTCGGCGCCCTGGTCGGTCAGGTCCACGTCGGTCCAGCCGGTGAAGCGGTTTTCGAGGTTCCAGCGGCTCTGGCCGTGGCGCACGAGGACGAGGGTATGCATGGGCACCTCCGGGATGTGCCGCCCGGCGGGCGGCCAGCGGCCCCTTGCCAGAGGGGCCATGAACCAGTATGTACACGAGTTGCCCGGGCATGAAAAGCCGCTTGCGGGCGGTCCCGGGTGAAAACACTTGCCAAGGGCAGGCGACCGGGGTATGTAACCCCCCTTTTCCGATACTTTGGAGGCACGATCATGAAAAACGATATCCATCCCAAGACGTTCGAGTCCACCATCCGCTGCGCGTGCGGCTTCGAGATCCAGGCCAAATCCACCAAGGGCAACCTGGTGGAGGTCGAAATCTGCTCCAACTGCCACCCCTACTTCACGGGCAAGCAGCGCTTCGTGGACACCGCCGGGCGCATCGACCGGTTCCGCAAGAAGTACGCCAAGTTCGACAAGGGCGAGTAGCCCCTTCGGCGGGGCCTTCCCGCACGATTTCCGCCCCTGCGGACCCGTGTCCCGCGGGGGCGTTTTTTCGTGGGCGCCCCGCGCCCGGACCGGGCAGGAAAGCACAGCCATGGCACATACGTCCACCCAAGGCAGACCCGGCGCACTGCGCCGCGCGGCCCTGCGGGCCCTTGGTCCCGTCCTGGCCGCCGCACCCGCCGTGGGCGGGCAGGCGGTGATGGAAGGGGTCATGATCCGCAACCGCGAACGGCTGGCCATCGCCGTGCGCAAGCCCGACGGCTCCATCCACCTGGAAACGCGGCCCTGGTTCTCCCTGACCTCGGCGCCGCTGTTGCAGCGCCCGTTTTTGCGCGGCTTCCCGGTGCTGCTGGAGACGCTGGTCAACGGCATCAAGTCCCTGAACTGGTCGGCCCAGGTCAGCCTGGACGAGGGCGAGGACGAGATCAAGCCGTGGGCCCTGGCGCTCACGGTGGGCGTGTCCATCGCCCTGGCCCTGGGGCTGTTCGTGGTGCTGCCGCACCTGTTCTCCCTGGGCGTGGCCTACCTGGGCCTGGGCGGGGGCACCGAGTCCCTGAGCTTCCATGCCTGGGACGGCTTCTTCAAGCTCGGGGTCTTCCTGGCCTACATCAGCGCCATTTCGCTGCTGCCCGACATCCGCCGGGTGTTCCAGTACCACGGCGCGGAGCACAAGGTCATCTGGGCCTACGAGAGCGGCTGCGAGCTGACCCCCGAGCGGGCCCGGGGCTACAGCCGCCTGCACCCGCGCTGCGGCACGGCGTTTCTGCTTTTCGTGCTGTCCCTGTCCATCGTGCTGCACGCCGTGCTCATCCCGGGGCTGCTCATGCTCTACGCGCCCCAGGGCGAAGTGCTCAAGCAGGCCTACGTCATCGGGGCCAAGTTCCTGATGCTGGTGCCCGTGGCGGCGGTGTCCTTCGAGCTGATCAAGTTCACCGCGCGGCGCAGCGAGGGCACGGTGTGCCGCGCGTTGTGCTGGCCCGGGCTCATGCTCCAGCGCCTGACCACCTTCGAGCCCGACGACGAGCAGCTCGAGGTCGCCATCGCGGCCCTGCGGGGCGCGGTGGACAAATAAGTCCGCCCCGGAGGGCACCCATGTTCGCCAAGCTGGAAAGCATCGAGAAGAAGTACGAGGAGCTGGAGGCCCAGCTCGCCGACCCCTCGGTGTTCGACGACCAGGAGCGCTACCGCAAGCTCACCAAGACCCACGCCGATCTGGGCGAGATCGTGCGCGTGTTCCGCGAATACCGGACCATGGACCGCAACCTCGCCGAGAACCGCGAGATGTTCGACGACCCCGACCCGGAGATCCGCCAGATGGCCCGGGCCGAGGCTGACGAACTGCGCGCGAGCCTGCCCCGGCTCGAAGAGCAACTGCGCATCCTGCTGCTGCCCAAGGACCCCCTGGACGACAAGAACATCATCCTCGAAATCCGTGCGGGCACCGGCGGCGAAGAGGCCGCGCTCTTCGCGGCGGACCTGTTCCGCATGTATTCGCGCTTCGCCGAGACCAAGGGCTGGCGTCTGGAGGTCCTGAGCTCCAGCGATACCGGCACCGGCGGTTTCAAGGAAATCATCGCCAACATCTCGGGCAACAAGGTCTACAGCCAGCTCAAGTACGAGTCGGGCATCCACCGCGTGCAGCGCGTGCCGGCCACCGAGTCCCAGGGCCGCATCCATACCTCCGCCGTCACCGTGGCCATCCTGCCCGAGGCCGAGGAGGTCGAGGTGGAGTTGCGCCCCGAGGATCTGCGCATCGACGTGTTCCGCTCCTCGGGCCCCGGCGGCCAGAGCGTGAACACCACCGACTCCGCCATCCGCGTGACCCACATGCCTTCGGGGCTGGTGGTCATCTGCCAGGACGAGAAATCCCAGCACAAGAACAAGGCCAAGGCCCTCAAGGTGCTGCGCTCGCGCCTGTTCCAGATCGAGCAGGACAAGGCGGACAAGGAGATGTCCGACGCGCGCCGGGCCCAGGTGGGCAGCGGCGACCGTTCCGGGCGCATCCGGACCTATAACTTCCCCCAGAGCCGCGTGTCGGACCACCGCATCAACCTGACCCTGCACTGCCTGGACGAGATTCTCCAGGGCGACCTGGAAGAACTCGTGGAGGCGCTGGTCGCCCATTTCCAGGCCGAGGCCCTGAAGCTCCAGGCCGACGCATGACCTCCTGCGGCCCCACCGTGGGCCGTCTGCTGCACGAATGCGAGGACCTGCTCGCGGCGGCGGGGGTGGACAGCCCGCGCCTGTCGGCGCAGGTTCTGGCCGCCCACGCCCTGGGGCTGGAGCGCCACGCGCTGCTGCTGGCCCGCTCGCGGCCCCTGGAACCCGCCGAGGCCGCCCGGGTGCGCGCCCTGGTGCGGCGCCGGGCCGGGGGCGAGCCCGTGGCCTACATCACCGGCGTGCGCGAGTTCTACGGGCTGGAGTTCGCCGTGGGGCCCGCCGTTTTGGTGCCGCGCCCGGAAACCGAACATCTGCTGGAGCAGGCCGAGGCCCTTTTCGCGCGCGATGCGCCCCTGGTCTTCGCCGACCTGGGCACGGGCAGCGGCTGCCTGGCCGTGGCCCTGGCCCACCGCTTCGCCCGGGCGCGCGGGCTGGCCCTGGACGCCAGCGCCCCGGCCCTGGCCGTGGCCCGGGCCAATGCCCGCAGGCACGGCGTGGCCGCGCGGCTGCAACTGCTGCGCGCCGATTTCGGGCGCCCCTTCGCGGCCCCCGGGTCCCTGGACCTGGTGCTGGCCAACCCGCCCTACGTCAGCCAGGACGAATACCAGGACACCTCGCGCGAGGTCCGCGATTTCGAGCCGCGCACGGCCCTGGTGCCCGAGGCCCCGGGCCGGGCCGACGGGCTGGAGTGCTACCGGGCCCTGGCGCCCCGGGCTGCCGAGGCCCTGCGCCCCGGCGGCGCGCTGCTGGCCGAGATCGGCTGCGGGCAGGGCGCGGCGGTGCGCGCCGTGGTGCTGGGCACCGGGGCCTTCGCCGAAGTGCGCGTGCTGCCCGACCTGGCCGGGCTGGACCGCGTGGTGGCCGCCCGCCGGGTCTGAAGGCTGGCGGGGCGGACGCAAGAGCAGGGGCCCGAAACGTGGGCCGAAAACAACGCCTGTTGTGCATAGAAAACAAAAACGGACTCTAGAGATTTTTTAACAACACGTATTTTCAATGGGTTATCGACATTTGCTGTGCGGCACATATCTTGCTTATGGGGCCGCATGAACCAGACCACCATCGCAAAATCCGTCCGCTGCTCCGGCGTCGGCCTCCACGGCGGGGGCAAGGTCGGCCTCGTGCTGCATCCCGCCGGGCCCGACACGGGCATCGTTTTCCATTTGCACACCGCCCAGGGCGTCAAGCGCCTGGTGCCCGACCCGGGCCATGTGGTCGGCACCGGGCTGGCCACCACCCTGGGCAACGGCGACGGCAACGTCTCCACCGTGGAGCACCTGCTGGCCGCCATCCGCGGCCTGGGCATCGACAACATCGTGGTCGAGGCCGAGGGCAGCGAGGTGCCGATCATGGACGGCAGCGCCGGGTCCTTCGTGTATCTGCTGCGCTCGGCGGGTCTGGCCGAGCAGAACCGCCCGCGCCGCGTGCTGGCCGTGACCCGGGCCTTCGAGCACAAGGACGGCGACAAGCGCATCCGGGTCGAGCCCCACGACGGCTTCCGGGTGGACTACCTCATCGAGTTCGACCATCCGCTCATCGGGCGCCAGACCATGCGCCTGGACCTGACCCCCGAGAACTTCGTGCGCCGCGTGGCCAAGGCCCGGACCTTCGGCTTCCTGTCCGACGTCGAGGCCCTGCGCCGCAACGGCCTGGCCCTGGGCGGCTCGCTGGAGAACGCCGTGGTCCTGGACGAGTACGGCGTGGTCAACCAGGAAGGCCTGCGCTACAAGGACGAATTCGTGCGCCACAAGGTGCTGGACTTCATCGGCGACATGGCCGTGGCCCCGCTGCCCCTGTGGGGGCACTTCGAGGTCCGCTGCTCGGGACACGCCTTCAACAACGAGTTCCTGCGCCTGCTCATGGACAACGCGGCCACCTGCCTGCGGACCATGACCCCGGCCGGCGCCGAGGCTGCGGGCCTGCGCGAGGCCTCGCCCGCCCGCGCCGTGGCCGCCGCCGTCGCCACGGCCTGAGCCCCGGCGCGCCCGCTCCTGGCCGCCCGCCTTCCCCCAGGGGAGGGCGGGCGGCTGCGTTTTTGGGGCCCCCGGCGCGAGGGCCGCGCGCATGGGGCAGGTGGCACCCCCCGCCGCGCGGCGCGGCGCGGAAAAACCCGGGCGCGGGCGCGGATTGTCCTTGCCCAGGCCTGCGAAATGGCGTAAGCCTCCCCCTCGGCCCTGGTGCCCGGAGCGGCCCAGGGTGCGACGGGATGCGCCCCGCGGAATTTTTGCTTGACGTTTCAATCCCGGGCGTATAGTTACCCGAATCCCGGCGGCGCTCGGCGTCGTCGCAGCGAGCTGGCTGGCGTAGCTCAAATGGCAGAGCAGCTGATTTGTAATCAGCCGGTTGCGGGTTCGAGTCCCATCGCCAGCTCCAATTTGACATGAACGATGGTGGGGTTCCCGAGTGGCCAAAGGGAACAGACTGTAAATCTGTCGGCGAACGCCTTCGGAGGTTCAAATCCTCCCCCCACCACCACTAGCGACGCGAAAGAGACTGTAGGAGGCGGGCCCTGGGCCTGCCGCTGGACTGCATCATCGCGGGAATAGCTCAATTGGCTAGAGCATCAGCCTTCCAAGCTGAGGGTTGCGGGTTCGAGTCCCGTTTCCCGCTCCATTTCCCGCCGTCCAGACCCACCTCCAGTTTTTTTGAGTCGGCCCACGTAGCTCAGTAGGTAGAGCGCGTCCTTGGTAAGGACGAGGTCAGCAGTTCAATTCTGCTCGTGGGCTCCATATTTCAACATGTAACTATTTCGAACCGTAACCGTACGGGGGTAGACCGAAATGGGTAAGGCGAAGTTTGAGCGCAAGAAGCCTCACGTCAACGTTGGCACCATTGGTCACATCGACCACGGCAAGACCACTCTGACCGCTGCGATCACCAAGATCGCCGCCATGCGTGGCGGCGGCGCCTTCGTGGCCTTCGACGAGATCGACAAGGCCCCCGAGGAGAAGGAGCGCGGCATCACCATCGCCACGGCGCACGTGGAGTACGAGACGGACAACCGTCACTACGCGCACGTGGACTGCCCCGGTCACGCCGACTATATCAAGAACATGATCACCGGCGCGGCCCAGATGGACGGCGCCATCCTGGTGGTCGCGGCCACCGACGGCCCCATGCCGCAGACCCGCGAGCACATCCTGCTGGCGCGCCAGGTGGGCGTTCCGTCCATGGTGGTGTTCCTGAACAAGTGCGACATGGTGGACGACGCGGAGCTTCTGGAGCTGGTGGAGCTCGAGGTCCGCGAGCTGCTGTCCAAGTACGAGTTCCCGGGCGACGACATCCCGGTGATCCAGGGCTCCGCCCTCAAGGCCCTGGAGGCCGAGAGCGTGGACGACGCGGCGGTCAAGCCGATCCTGGACCTGCTGGCCGCGTGCGACTCCTACATCCCCGAGCCGCAGCGCGACATCGACAAGCCGTTCCTGATGCCCATCGAGGACGTGTTCTCGATCTCGGGCCGCGGCACCGTGGTCACGGGTCGCGTTGAGCGCGGCGTGATCAAGGTGGGCGAGGAAGTGGCGATCATCGGCATCAAGCCGACGGTGAAGACGACCTGCACGGGCGTTGAGATGTTCCGCAAGCTGCTGGACCAGGGCCAGGCTGGCGACAACATCGGCGCGCTGCTTCGCGGCGTGAAGCGCGACGAAGTGGAGCGCGGCCAGGTGCTGGCGGCCCCCGGGTCGATCACCCCGCACACGAAGTTCAAGGCCGAGGTGTACGTGCTGTCCAAGGACGAGGGCGGCCGCCATACCCCGTTCTTCAGCGGGTACCGTCCGCAGTTCTACTTCCGCACCACCGACGTGACCGGCGTGGTGACCCTGGAAGAGGGCGTCGAGATGGTCATGCCCGGCGACAACGCGACGTTCAACGTCGAGCTGATCGCTCCCATCGCCATGGAGCTCGGCCTGCGCTTCGCCATCCGTGAGGGTGGCCGTACCGTGGGCGCGGGCGTCGTCTCCGAGATCGTGGAGTA